>JADFNZ010000006.1 GCA_022563135.1 Chloroflexota bacterium
AACTGTGTGCGAATCTGATCATTGTCGCAGGCGCCGATCGCGTCCTCACCATGGACCTGCATTCGGCGCAGATTCAGGGGTATTTCGATATCCCCTTCGATCATCTGTACGGATCGCCGGCATTCATGGATCATATACTGGCCATGAGCATCCCCGATCTGGTCGTGGTCGCCCCCGATATGGGAGCGGTCAAGCTGGCAGGGTCCTACGCAAAAAAACTCAACGCCTCACTGGCGATTCTGGATAAGCGGAGGTCCCGGCCCAATCAGGCCGCCGTGCACCATGTGATTGGTGACGTCGACGGGCACGATATTCTTATTATCGATGATATGGTCGACACTGCCGGCACCCTCTGCGCGGGCGCCAAGGCCTTGCGGGAGAGGGGGGCGCAACGCATCTTCGCTGCCTGTATCCATCCCATTCTGTCGGGGGAAGCGGTGCATCGGATCGAAGAATCATCTATTGAAATGCTGGCAGTCAGCGATACAGTCCCGATCCCGGCGGATCGGATGAACGGCAAAATCGAATGTGTCTCGGTGGCTCATCTGTTTGCCCAGGCTATCGAGCGAATCCATATGGAAAAGTCCATCAGCTCCCTGTTTGACTGGAAAATCGTATCGGGGTAATACGATAACCTGCGGACGGGGCAGCGGTATACTCATGGCATAACAGCGAAAAACGAACGAGGCGGATTGTGGCAAAGCAGACGATTATACAGGTCGAGAAACGAACGGAAACGGGCACAGGGCCATCCCGCCGATTTCGGGTGGCAGGATGACGTGGTCAGCTACGATGGTCTGGTGGATCTTACCACCGAGGACGGAGCGAGGATCAGCGGCAGCATGGTGGTCCAGGCGAACCGCTTGACGGGGAGCGTAGCGGCGAACCTGGGCCATCCCTCCCCGTGGGCGATGGGAATACGCAGCACCCGGCCTTCGACGGCGGCGTTCGTGAAGACCGTCGAGCCGCTCTCGACGCGGATGTTTACCCACTGGCAGCGGAACTGGAGGTGGTCGTTGCGCATGAGCACGCCGGGCAGCAGCCCCGCCTCGCAGAGGATCTGGAAGCCGTTGCAGATGCCGATCACCGGCCGCCCCGCCTGCGCATGGCGCGCGACGGCCTCCATGACAGGCGAGAAGCGGGCGATAGCGCCGCAGCGCAGGTAGTCGCCGTAGGAGAAGCCGCCCGGCAGGACGATGCAATCGTACGTGGAGAGGTCCGCCGTCTGGTGCCAGACGAGGTCCGCTTCCTGGCCCAGCAGGTCGCGGAGGACGTAGTGGCAGTCGCGGTCGCTCCAGGTGCCGGGGAAGACGAGGACAGCGAAGCGCATGCTCTCTCCAGATTGGGGCTACGTCCGCCCCTAATTATATGTGCGGCTCGCTCTGTCAGGTAGAGCGGCGTCCCTGCGAAGGCGCGGGAGGCACCTCAGGAAGGGGCGGCTGGACGGCCGACCTCCTTCCCGGCCGAAAACGGCCGATCAGCGCCCGCCGCTCACGCGCCGTCGGCTCCGGGTACTCGATGCGCGGATGGTAGACGCCGCGCATCGTCTGCTTGAACGAGGTGGCGATGGTGCGGATGTCGCGCAGCGTGAGGTCGCACTCGTCCAGCTCCCCTTCCGCCAGCCGCTCCGCGACGATCTCCTCCACGATGGCGTCGATCCGCTCCGGAGAGCGGTCGGCGCTGGCGCGCACCATCGCCTCAGTGGAGTCTGCCATCATGACGATGGCCGTCTCGCGGCTCTGCGGTCTGGGGCCCGGGTAGCGGAACGCGGCCTGGTCCACGTTCGGGTTGTCCTGGCTCGCCAGGCGATAGAAGTAGGGGATCAGGCGCGTGCCGTGGTGCTCCGGAATGAAGTCCCGAACTCGCGCGGGAAGGCCGTGGGTGCGGGCGAGCTCCTGGCCGGCGACGACGTGTTGGCCGATAATGCGGGCGCTCACCTTAGGGTCCATGCCGTCGTGCGGATTATCGCCGGCCATCTGGTTCTCCACGTAGTAGCCGGGCTGGAGCAGCTTGCCGATGTCGTGATAGTAGCAGCCGACGCGCACGAGCAGCGCGTCCGCGCCCACGAGATCGGCGGCGCGTTCGGCCAGGTTGCCGACGATGATGCTGTGGTGGAAGGTGCCGGAGGCCTCGTCCTGCATCCGGCGCAGGAGGGGCGCGTTGAGCTGCGAGAGCTCCATGAGCTGGACGCGCGTGGTGATGCCGAAGAGCATGCCGACGGCGGTGAGCGAGCCGGCGGTGATGAGGCCGCTCCCGAGCCCGCTCGCCGCCGCTGCCGCGGTCATCCACGCCGCATCGAGCGCTTGCCGGTCCGGTTCCAGTAGCCAGAGCGCGAAGAGCGTGGCGAGGGCAATGCCGCCCACCAGTACGCCGCCTGCCAGGTAGTGGTTGGTCCGTTCCGCACGGTGCACGGCGAAGACGCCGATCATGCCGCCCAGGCCGTAGACGGTGAGCACGCGCGCCGCATCGAGTGGCTGGATCGCCTCGACCAGTGAGAGGTCCGGCAAGGAGACGACGGCGAAAGACATGAGCGCGGCTTGCACCATGCTGATCACGATCGCCAGGCGCGTCTCGAGGAGCGTGGCCACGAGCATAGGCGACGCCGCCAGCGGGAGGAAGTAGGCGAGGAAGCGGCGTTCGTCATCCGGCAGCACGAGCGAGAAGTACAATTTCGCGACGAGCACCGGCACGGCGATGAGGACGGTGAGCAGGAGGAGGTTGCGGATGGACGTGACGGCCTGCGGCGGGAAGAGCCACAGGTAGATCGTGAGCAGCAGGGCCGCCAGCAAGGCGATCAGGCCGGCCGCCGCGAGCCGGTCTCCCTCCACGACCGGCGTCAGTAAGCCGACCTCCTCGAGCACTTCCAACGTCGTCGCATCGAAGCGCCGGTTCTCCTCAATGATCACCTGGTTCCGCGCGATGCTCTGCTGGACAGGCTCCACGCTCTGCCTCGCAGTGTCCTGCTGGAGCTTCGTCGCTTCCTCGTCGACGACGAGCGTGGCGACGAGGAGCGGGCGGATGAGGTCGTCCACGAAGTTCGCCTCGGTCGCGGAGAGGTCAGGGCTGATCTGGGCCAGCAGGTCGTCTCGGTGGGCCGCTTCCTCGTCCGGCCGGATCTCCTCGCTTAATCCGCGCTCCAGCACCTCGCCTGCCTCCTGAGCGACGCGGTTCCAGCGCTCCTCCGAAAGGGCGAGCACCGTGTCGATGCTCGTGCGGGAGAGGCCGGCGAGGCTCTGGACGCCGAGGAGCTGCGCGCGTTTCGCGGCGTCATCCAGGGTCGCGTTGTCCCGCACCTGAGCGATGCTGATCGTCGCCGCGGCGAGTGTGGCGAGCTGATCCACCCGCACGTCGGGATCGATCTCGAGCACGTCCGGCACGGCACGGGCGGCCGCCTCGCGCGCCTGCTCTGTCAGGATGGCGCTCTCGAACGTCTCGTCACGGGGCGAGTGGATCGTGTGGGAGGCGATGTCGCCTTCTTGTGCGCGGAGCTGGCGCGGGAAGATGGGGAAGAGCGCTAAGAAGAGCGCCCCCGTCAAGAACACGCCGAACAGGAGCACCCGCGCAGGCGTCAGCGACCGCACAGAACCCTCCAGATCATGCTCTTCGCCCAATCATAGCAGAAGGCGTCGTGAGCGCGAAGATTAGGGCTCAGGCGTCCGCGAGCAGGCCGCGGACGATCTCGTTCACTTCACGGCCGTCGGCACGGCCCCGGAACCGTTGCATGAGCACAGGCATCACCTTGCCCAGGTCAGACGGGCCGCTCGCGCCCGTCTCCTGAATCGCCTGGCGAGCCGACTCCGTGATCTCCTCGCGCGAGACCTGCTCTGGGAGATAGCCGGAGAGGATGGCGAGCTCCGCCGCCTCCTTCTCTGCCAGGTCCGTTCGCTCGGCCTTGCGGAACTCCTCGATGCTCTCGCGGCGCTGCTTCGCCTCTTTCGCCAGGACGGCTAGGGTAGCGGGCTCATCCAGCTCCTCGCCGGAGGCGATCTCCGCGTTGTGGAGCGCTGCGAGCGCCATGCGCAGCACATCGCGGCGTAGCTCCTCGCGCTGAAGCATCGCCTCCTTGAGGTCCACTCTGAGCTGCTGTTTCAGGGACACGTTCGTGTGGGAGAGGATTCCCGGCCGGGCGGCCCTATCGCGGGCTCCGCAGGGATTTGCGGCGTTTCGCGGCGGCCTTCCGCTTGCGCTTGACGCTGGGCTTCTCGTAGTGTCCGCGGCGGCGCGCCTCTGAGAGGATGCCGGCCTGCTGCACACGCTTCGTAAAGCGCCTCAGCGCGGCGTCCAGCGACTCATGTTCACCTACAATGACTTCTGCCAAGGATATCGCGACCTTTCTTGAGTGTGCTGCCTTAGTGTACTTGTGTTTGCCGGGTCGTTCAAGGAAGCTCTACAGCCGTGCCTGCGATCCAGAGTCGCTCGACGCGGATCCGGCGTAGCTCGCCGGCGGAGGCGCTCACCGGATCGGCGGAGAGCAGCATGAGATCGCCCTGGCGGCCCGTTCGAACGACGCCGCGTTCGGGCTCCAGGAAGGCCGCTTGGGCCGCATCCGCCGTCCACCAGCGCAGGCCGTCTTCAACCACGACGGCCTGCTCCGGCGCGATCGGGCGGCCGGCGGCGGTGCGGCGGTCGATCGCGGCTGCTACTGCGGAGAGCGGCGCGGGCTCGGTCACCGGCGCGTCGGAACCGGCGGCGAGGGTGACGCCCGCTTCCTGCAGCGTACGGAAGGCGTAGAGCGCCGGCTGCTCGCCCGGCGGCACGAGCTGGAGGTAACGCTCGCCGCGCTCCCGCAGGAACGACGGCTGGCTGACGACGATGACGCCTAGCCCCGCCAGCCTGCGGGCCAGCCCCGGGGGCAGTACGCTACAGTGCTCGATGCGATGCCGGTGTTCGTCTCGCGGGCGGCGCTCGAGCGCCTGCTCGATCGCGGCGGTAGCCGCTGCCACGGCCCGCGGGCCAACGGCGTGGATCGCCACCTGGCGGCCGGCTTCGTGCGCCGTTCGGACCTGCGCGGCGAGCCCATCCTCGTCCGGCGAGAGCTCGTCTCCCAGTTCGTGGAGCATGATCTTCACCGGCCCGCGTCGCAGGCGGCCGCCCGCGCCGTGCTCCGGCAGCTCGCCTAGGTGCTCGAACCCCTCCATCAGCACGACGCTGAGCGGGAGCGCGCCGTCCGCGATGAGCCGCTCGAAGAGCTGCCACTCCGCGCGGCCGTTGTGGTGGCCGGCGTCCTGGATGCAGCTCACGCCTGCTCGCAGGAAGTCGCCGGCCGCCTGTCGCACGCTCGCGATGAGCTCCTCGTATGCTATGGCCGGTATCCGCGCATCGATGAGCCGCTCCATGCCGAGCAGCACGCCGTTCGGCTCACCGGAGGGGATCTCGCGTTCGATGACGCCGCCCGGCGGCTCCTCGCTGGTTGAATCGATGCCGAGGGCGTGCAGGGCTGCCGTGTTCAGGACGCTGGCGTGGCCGCTGCCGTGGATGAGCCGCACCGGGTGGCCGGGAGTAATGGCGTCGAGGTCGTGCCGGTTCGGGTGGCGGTTTTCCGCCAGCGACGTCTCCTCGTAGCCAAAGGCGCGGATCCACTCGTCGGCCAGCGTGGCGGCAGCCTGCGTGCGCAGGGCTTGCTGGATGTCCGCGATGGAGCGGGCCGTCCGGCAATCGACCGCCCGCAGGCTTGCGGCGTACGCGAGGAGGTGGCAGTGGGCGTCGATGAAGGCGGGGAGGAGAGCGCCGCCCCTACAGTTGAAGCGTTCGGCGTCCGTCGAGACCGCCGTGGAAACCTGCGCCAGCTCTCCAACGGCGGCGATGCGACCGTCGCGAACGGCCACGGCCTCGGCGCGCGGCCGGTCGCGGTCGAACGTGAGCACGCGCGCGTTGTGGAGGATGAGGGCGGTCATGGAGATGGAGAGCGGCCGCCCCGTTCGGGATGGCCGCGGGCTTGCAAGGTTGCTGGCCGCCGGTTAGTCCGCGGAGGGGAGGACCTTCGGCTGCATGAGCTGCATCGCGACGCCGCAGCACTCCACTTCGCCGTCGCCCGGCTTGATGCAGAGCACCTCTGAGCTGCACTTCTCGCACTGAAACCGCTTGCCAAGCTGGTTCGCCATGGCGTACCTCCCGTGCCTACTGCTTCTGTTCCATGGGCTGGCTGCAGCAGGTGAGCTGGCCATCGCCGCCCTTGGTGACGATCATCTCGGTGTTGCACTTCGAGCACTGGTACCGCTTGCCTACCTGGTTCGCCAATGTCCGCTCCTGACGATTGCTACGGGACGCGCCTGAGGCCGTCCCGTACGTGAGTCTAGCCAACGCCGTTCGAGGGCGTCAAGCGGCCTAGGGGCCGGTCACCTCAAAGCTGATCCGCATGCCGCCGAAGTAGTGTGCTGGCACGTTGCAGATGAGGACGTAGTTGCCCGCGGGCAGATCGTCGAGGACGACGGTCTGCGTCTCGCCGGGCCCGAAGTCCGGCGTTCTGCCTACCACGTTTACGGCGGACTCGTCTACGACTGCGCCTTCCGTGGGCAGGGCGTCCGGCGCGAGGTCGGTCGCGATGACGCGGAGGTTGTGCGGCTGGCTGCCGTCGTTCGTCACGGTGAAGACGACCGGGCCGGCGGCGACGGATGTGACGTCCGGCGCTACTGCGAACTCTATGAGCGAGACGGCTACGCTCTCCGCGCCTGCCGGCGTCGGCGCGGGCGTCGCGGTGGGGCCGGACGGCGTCGGCTGCACCACCTGGCGCTGGCCGCACGTCTGCTCGATCGGCTCCAGGCCCGTCGGCGCGAGCGGGAAGTCCAGCACGAGCGTGCCGTTCGGGTGGTCCCCAGGCTCGGTGTTGAGTACGCCCCGCTCGACGATGAGGCCGTTGCCCAGGAAGATGTCGGCGTTCGTGACGTGGTCCTCGCGCGTAGAGTCTTCCGCGCCGCGCCGTACATCGATCTCGGTCATGAAGATCGTGTCGCCGGAGCTGTGTGTCTCCGCGCTTGTGCCGTTGACTCCGCGTTCAACCTCGAGCAGGTTGCCGACGAAGATCGAGATGCGCCGCGAGTGGCTACCGCGGTCGGTGCCCTCGATGCCGCGCTCGACGCGGATACGGGCCGGCCTGAATACGGTGATTTGCACCAGCTCGCCGCCCAAGTCGTATGTGCCGTCGATCGCGATGTTTGCCGAGCCGGTGATGGTGAACGTGGTGTCGCCGGGCTGCGCGGGCAAGAGGAGGGCCTGACCGGTTTCAGGGTCTTCGTCCTCTTCGCCGTCCGCCTTGACGAACGTGACGCCGGCGTTGTGGGAGCGAGCGGTGGTCCCATCGACGCCCCGCTCGACATCCACGGTGGCCGGCTGAAGGATCTCCGTCACGCGCAGTAGCTCTGAGTCAAGGCGGATGACATCGCCCACGGCGATGCCCTCCGTGCCACTCAGGAAGAACGTCGTCTCGGCGCGGCCGATCGTCTCGCCCAGGGTCTGACCGGCGAGCACAGCATCGACGACGCGGATCTGCTCGCCGTCTACGCGCATCACGTAGCCGCTGCGGAAGAAGACGGGGTCGCTCACGGAGATGCGGGTGGCGGAGGTGCCATCGACGTTCGCGTCCAGAGCAATGCCGGGATCGCCGTCGTCGCGGATGCCAGTCACCTCCATCAGCTCGCCGTCGAGGCGGATGATCTGGCCGACCTCGATGCCCTGCGCGCCGCTGACGAGGAACTCGCGTGGCGTCTTGCCGATGCCCTCGACGAGTGTCCGGCCCGTGCCGGGGATGCCTGTTTCGATGTCCGTCACGCGGACGCGTTCCTCACCTAGCTGCAGCGTCTCTCCGACGGTGAATTTCGCTGTGTCGCTCACGACGAGCGCAGTGCCATCAACGCTGATCTCTTCTGCCAGAGTTTGGTCGGTTTGCGTCTCGTCCGCTCGCAGTATGCGTGTGCCAGAAGCGTGGTTGACGGCTTCTGTCCCGTCTGTACCTCGAACCACCTGGAGCCGCTTAGGCAGGATGCGGAGCCGCTCCTCGTCGATGCGGACATACTGACCTTCGCTGAAGGGGCCGGCGTTGCTCACGATCAGCTCTGGAGCGTTCGCGGTTAGGGAGCCGGACGGCATCTGTACGGTGGCGTGACCGGTAGTGCCTGCGTCGATCTCATCCGCGTGCTCCAGCGCGAAGTCCCACCGCCCTTCCGTGATCAGCACGGCGAGCTGGCGGATCTGCTCTTCGTTCAGTGTGCCTCCCTGGTCGACGCTCCACGCCGGCATAAACCTGCCTACACGGCCACAGGTGATGGTATCGGTCACGAACTTGAACTGCTCGTCAAAGCGGACGCGGCTAAACATGCCGTCCTTGATGCCTTGCAGCGTGTCCGTGTTGAGCGGCAGCGCCTGCGGCAGGCGGCCGCCTAGCTGGCCACCCTGGCCGCGGTCGCCGTGGCAGAGGCGGCAATTGAGCGCGAACGTCTCAGCGCCGCGTTCGGCGGCCTTGTCAAGCTGTTCGCCCTCCGCGTCGTCGGCGCGGAAGGGGTCCCAAATGGTGTACGACCCGATTGCAATCAGCGCGAGGAAGAGGATGATCACCATGGCGTTGACCTGCTTGCCGGTGTTCATCCGTGTCCTTCGATCGCTCCTGGTCGCTCGGAGTTAGGCTCGGACCGCACGGTCGGAGTTGTCCGGAGCGCCCTTGGTGATGCTGCCGGTATCGACGCTGATGCGGCCGTCCTTGATGGTGAGCTTCATGGTGTCCATGGACCGTGGCGCGGGCCCAAAGACGCGTACCCCGGCATCCGTGTACGTGGAACCGTGGCAGGGGCAGCGGAACCAACCCTTCGTGATCGCGCCGGTGCCCGGATCGGGCCACTCGAAGGTGGCCTTCCATGGCACTGTGCAGCCGAGGTGCGGGCACTTCCACCAGAGGGCAAGGAGGCCCGGCCCGCCCTGCTCTTGGGTGAGGTTCACGAGCCAGAAGCGCCCTTTTGCAACCTGTGTCTTGCTTCCAGCCGGAAACTGGCTGACCTCCCCGGCCGAGATCTGGCCGCCGAACCCTGCAACCTCCGGCGGGTAGATCAAGCGGAGGGTTACGGCAATGCCGCCGGCGACGGTGGCGCCAAGGGCGCCCCAGAAACTCACGCGCAGTAGGCTGCGGCGCGAGATCACAGGCTGGCCAGGCTCCTTGCGGGTCGCAGCCAGCACCGCGGTGGGAGGGCCGGCCGGCGCTATTTCGCGCTTGGGCCGTTCGCTCGCTGCCGGGCGCTTCGTAGCGGGCGCGCCGGCCTCCGCAGCCGGCGCCTTCTCAGCGCTCGCGTCGCCGCCTTCAGCATTTGCGGGGGTCGGCGTCTCTTCTTGCTGTTCCTGTTCCATGTTTCGCTGCCACTAGTCGTTCACGGGAACGTCCCACGGCAGGACCAGATCCTGGCCTGAGCCGCGGAAGCCCGCCCCGATGACGGTGAGGATGACGAAGACCACCATGAAGCCGGTGAAGAGCGCGATTATCCCATCGCGCATGGTCAGCACCAGGCCCATCCGTTTCATGATCAAGATCATAAGCACAGGGAGGCCCACCATGAATATGACCGGGATCATCTGCTCCACGACAAACGCCGGGAAGTTCAGATTGAGGTCATACCAGTAGAGCGCCGCGATCCAGCCCGGCAGGAAGTCCGGCGCGTCCCAGCGCATCCAATCCGGCCCGCTGGTACCGTTAAACGGCATGGGGACGTGCTCAAGGTCCTGCGGCCAGTTGAGTTCGCCGTCGTGTTCGCCCGGGCCGAGCTGCGCCGCCTCAGGCACAGGGATGTGCCACTCCCAGCCCGTCTGAATAGAGCGCACGTTTTGGAACGGCGCGAGCACGCCTGGCCACTGCCAGTCCGCGTCGAAGCGCTGGGCGATGTTCGTCGCGACGTTCACGTGGCGTCCCTGGTCATACAGGATGAGGCCGACGGTAAAGATGGAGGCGAAGGCCGCGGCGAACAGGGTGATCTTGACCGCCCGCGGCGTGCCGAACCAGACACCCTGACCCTCGGTCTTACGGTCGATGTAGGGTATAGCGGCAAGCAGGCCCATGGCGATGGTGGGCACGATGACACCGGCGGTTGCTGGGTGCATGTGCAGCAGCAGCTCTTGCAGGTTCATCAAGTACCAGGGCGCCTTGGAGGGGTTGGGCGTGATGTTCAAGTTCGCCCGGTCCAGCAGCGGCGAGTTCACTAACGTGGAGAGGATGAGGAACGTTAGGGTGAAGAGGACCGCGGCGATGAATTCGATGAAGACGAGATCTGGCCAGACGAGCAGCTCCTGCTCTCGCTCGCGCTTCTGGCGCGGGCGAGAAGTCGCTGTCTGTTGTGGTGCTGCCTGCGCCTCGACTGCCATAGCTGCCCGTTGCGGCTGGCCTAGAGCGGCCGCGCCAGACCTCCGTCACGCCGAATACGCCAGAAGTGCACGGCCATGAAGACCGCTGCTATCAGCGGCAGGCCAATGACGTGCAACGTATAGAACCGGATCAAGGCGGCGTCGCTCACCTCCAGTCCGCCGAGGAGGATGCGACGCGTGCTTTCGCCCAGGAGCGGGGCGGTGCCCGCCATCTCCATGCCAACGGTCACGGCCCAGATCGCCAGCTGGTCCCACGGGAGCAGGTAACCGGTGTAGCTGAGCATCAGCGTCAGGAGGAGAAGAATGACGCCGACGACCCAGTTGAACTCACGCGGCGGCTTGTAGGCGCCGGTGTAAAAGACCCGCATCATATGCAGGAACACGGAGATCACCATGCCGTGCGCCATCCAGCGGTGCAGGTTGCGCATGAGCATACCGAAGCGGATGTTCGTCTCTAGTGCCTGGATGTCCGTGAAGGCGCGCTCCGGCGATGGCACGTAGTAGAACATGAGCATGACGCCTGTCACAGTAAGACCCAGGAAGAAGAAGAAGGTAATACCGCCCAGGCAGTAGGTGTGGGTGATCCTGACGTGTGTCTTGTGCAGGCGTGTGGGGTGGAGGTGGAGGAAGACGTTGGTCGCGACGACCAGCATCTGGTTCCGCGGCGTGCTGGGATATCCGGAACGGAAGATCGAACGCCAGATGTAGTTGTGGAAGAGTTTGCCGTACAGCCATCCCCCGACTCCGGGCCCGCGGGGTTGTTCAGTGGCAGACATCGTACTCCTCTGTAGCTAGCTTTCCCACCAGCGTCCCAAAAGGACCAACAGGCCTATCGAGATGATGACCGTGCCGAAGACGAACCCCACCTCTTGGAACTCAGTACCGACCCAAGGCATGCGTCAGATCCCCCGACACGTTGGAGGCGGCAAACCCTCACCCCCAAACTTTGTGAAGCTCGTTGCAATCTAAGCTAGCATCGGCTCCGACTAGTGTCAAGCAGGTGTGATTGCGCAGATCTGAGCGCTCGGCCTAGCCGTTCGAGTCGTCGCGGCGAGGGATGCGGCGGAGGCGCATGCGGAGGAGGCCGCGCAGGTCCTCAGCGACGGTCTTCGCCACGTTCACGCGGGAATCGGCGTCCTCCAGCCAGCGGATGGGCACCTCCCTCACGCGGTAGCCGCCCTTCTCCGCCAGCAGTAGCAGCTCGGTATCGAAGAACCACTCCTCGTTCTCGATGCGGGGGACGAGCTCCTGCGCCGCCCGATGGCTGATCGCTTTGAAGCCGCACTGGGTGTCCGAGAGGCGGGAGAGGAAGGCGAGCTTGATGAGGAAGATGAAGCCGCGCGACGTGATCTCGCGGCGGAGCGAGCGCGTGATCTCCGAGCCGCGCGTCATGCGAGAGCCGTACGCGACGTCGTACCCTTCGTCCAGCACGGCGCGTGCGAGTGGGAGGAGGCCGTCGAGGTGGGTCGAGAGGTCGACGTCCATGTAGATGGAGGCGTCCGCGTCGCTCTCCAGCCATGCCTTACGCAGCGCCCGGCCGCGGCCCTTCCGCGGGATATGGAGCGCTGCGACGTCGTCGAACTGCGCCGAGAGCTCCTGCGCCCGTGTGAGCGTGGCGTCCGTCGATGCGTTGTCGGCGATCACGATGCGCCACGAGTAGGGGAAGGCGTGCCCCGCCAGATACGAGCGCAGCCGCCCGATGCTGCCCGCGAGCACGTGCGCCTCGTTGTAGACCGGGATGACGATGTCGAGCTGCGGCATGGGCGGCAGGCCTTCCGCTATTGCGGCAACGCGTCTTGGAGCGTCTCCGCCAGCTTCAGCGGGTCGCTGGCGACGACGCTTGCGGCGTAGAGCTCCATGGCGCCAAAGTCGTTCGTGCGCGTGGTAGGGCTGCCCCGGTCGACGATGCGCGCCATGAACGGGAAGCCGTCCCAGCTCTCCTGCGTCGGGGCCAGCGGCGGCCGGTAGAGCACCAGGTTGAACGACTGGACGCCCAGCCTATCGCGGAAGCAGGCGAGCACGTCGTAGATGGCGTCCTTGAAGGCGTCGCTCATCTCGTCCGCCATCAGGATCACCTCGTGCTCCTTGACGGGGGCCAGGTTCGCCATCACGCGCACGCCGTTGCGCCGGAAGCCCGCGCCGATGAGCTCGTGGGCCGCGTAGAGCGCGTCGAAGTAGTTCTCGCGATGGTTGGCCTCGAAGAGGAGGGCAGCCCGGCGCTGCGCCTCGATCGCGGCGTAGTGCATGTCGCGGCCCAGCATCACCTGCGCGTGGCCGTGGAGGAGCGATGCGCCTGCGCTCCAGAGGCAGTTCCAGAGGAAGAAGTAGTACTTCGCCGTCGGATCGGAGCGGTGGGCGAGGGCGGCCCAGCGTTCGCCGGTATTGAGGTAGTCGTGGATCTGCTCGCGCGTGAAGCGGAGCGGATGCTTCTCCTTGAAGATGACCAGCCCGTGCCAGCCGTCGAACTTGGCGATGTTGCTCGCCGTGGTGCACCACTCGCCTTCGACGCGGCCGAAGGTGTCCTCGGGCGTATCCGTGTAGGGATTGTCGAACGGGTCGCCGTCGATCCGGGCCAGCTCTTCATCGAGATCGAGCTCCTCGCGCCAGACGGGGCGTGCCGAGCGCAGCCAGTTGAAGAGCACGCCTTGCAGCGTGACCACGTTGGTCACCTTGACGATCTTCTGCCGCCGCACGAGGTCGACCGAGCCGAAGTGTTCCTCGATCCAGGCGCGCATCGAATCGGGCGGGACGAGATCGCCCTGCGTCACGCCGACGTGGAAGATCCGCTCGAACGCGAGCCGGTCGTCGACGGCCAGCTCCGCGACGATCTCGTCGAGGTGCATCACGCTGGTGTCGGAGGTTGTGGTCATGCGCTGTCCTCGCTAGTGGCGGAAGTGGCGATACCCGGTGACCGCCATCGTCACGCCTAGCTTATTGCAGGTGGCGATGATCTCCTCGTCGCGTACGGCCCCGCCCGGCTGCACGACGGCGCGCACGCCGCCCTCCGCCGCCAGCTCGATGTTGTCCGCGAACGGGAAGAGGGCGTCCGAGGCGAGGGCGCTGCCCGGCGCGCGTTCGCCGGCGGTGCGCAGCGCCAGGTGCACGCTGTTGACGCGGTTCGGCTGGCCGGCGCCGATGCCGACGATGGCGTTGTCTTTCGCCAGGACGATGGCGTTCGACTTCACGTGCTTCACCGCCTTCCAGGCGAAGCGCAGGTCGGCGAGCTCCTCATCGGTGGGGGCGCGCTCTGTGACGACCCGCAGTTCGACTTGATCATCGGGCACACGGTCGGCTGTCTGTATCAGCGTCCCCCCGACAACTTGGCGTAGCTCGATCGGCTGATCGCCGGGCGAGACGAGCGGCGCGCGCAGGATGCGCAGGTTCGGGCTCTTCTGGAGCAGCGACAACGCTTCCTCCTCGTAGTCCGGCGCGATGATGATCTCCAGGAAGAGGCGCTGGCCGCTGGTCGCGTGCTTGGTGCCGCGGATCGCCTTCGCGAGATCGACCGTCACCAGCCGGTTGACGCCAATGATGCCGCCGAACGCGGAGATCGGGTCGCCCGCGAAGGCCCGGCGGTACGCCTCGACGATGTCGTCGTGCGCGGCGAGGCCGCAGGTATTCGTGTGCTTCACGATCGAGGCGGCCGGGCCGTCGAAGTCGCAGGCGGCGGTCCAGGCGGCGTCGGCGTCGAGGATGTTGACGTAGGAGAGCTGCTTGCCGTGGAGCTGCTCCGCGGCGGCGACGCCGGCGGGCTTCGCAATGCCCGCGTCGGCGTAGAAGGCGCCCCGCTGGTGGGGGTTCTCGCCGTAGCGCAGCTCCTGCAGCTTCGTGTAACCGACGGTGATCTCGTCCGGGAAGCCGCCTTCGTCCGTTCGCAGGTACGAGGCGATCGCTGTGTCGTAGAGCGCGACGTGCTGGAACGCCTTCGCCGCGAGCCGCCGCCGCTCCTCCAGCGGCACTTCGCCAGCGCGCAGCTTCTCCAGCACCGGCCCGTAGTCGGCCGGGTCGACCAGCGGGACGACGTGCGGGAAGTTCTTGGCGGCGGCGCGCAGCATCGTCGGGCCGCCGATGTCGATCTGCTCCAGCGCGTCCTCGAGCGTGACGCTGGGCTGCGCGACGGTCTCCACGAACGGGTAGAGGTTCACCGCGACGAGGTCGATGGCGGCGAGGCCGTGCTGCTCCAGCTCCTGCAGGTGCTCCGGCTTGTCTCGGCGGGCGAGGAGGCCGGCGTGCACTGCCGGGTGGAGCGTCTTCACGCGACCGTCCAGGATCTCCGGGAAGCCGGTCAGCTCCGAGATACTGCGGACGGCCAGTCCGGCCTCCGATAGGTGGCGCTGACTGCCGCTGGTGCAGTAGATCTCCGCGCCCAGCGCCAGCAGCCCGCGCGCCAGCTCCACGGCGCCGGTCTTATCGTACGGTGCGATGATGACGCGCATAATTATTCGAAAGTGACCCTCGCGTCCCCTTCAGCGCGCAGCACCTCTCCCAGCACGAGCGCGTCCGGCAGGGCTTCGTCCTGAGGCTCAGCCCGAAGGGCGGCGCGGATGGCGTCCGCCTGCGAGGGCTCGGCGACGAGGACGAGGCCGATGCCCATGTTGAACGTCCGCCACAGCTCCTCCTCCGCCACGTTACCCTCTCGCTGGACGAGGCGGAAGATCGGCGGCGCCTCCCACGCCGAGCGGTCGATCCGCGCGCCGAGGCCGTCCGGCAGGATGCGCGCGACGTTCTCCGCGAGGCCGCCGCCGGTGATGTGCGCGATGCCCTTCACCTTGTCGCGAACGGCCAGCGCCTCGCGCACGTAGGAGCGGTGGGGCGCAAGCAGCGCCTCGCCCAGCGACATGCCCAGCTCCGGCTCGACGCGCTCCAGCCGCGCGCGATCCGCCGCCGTGTCGCCACCGATGCCGATGGAGAGCGCGCGTCGCACCAGCGAGAAGCCGTTGGTGTGCAGGCCGCTCGACGGCAGGCCGAGCAGCACGTCGCCCTCGCGCACCGTCGAGCTATCGATCAGCTCATCCCGCTCGACGGCGCCGACGACGAAGCCGACGATGTCGAAGTCGCCCGGAGCGTAGATATCGGGCATATCGGCCGTCTCGCCGCCGATGAGCGCGCAGCCGGCCTCCCGGCAGGCCGAGGCGATGCCACCCACGAGCGCCGCCTTCTGCTCCTCGGTGAGCGTCGAGGAGGCGATGTAGTCGAGGAAGAAGAGCGGCTCCGCGCCGGCGGTGATGATGTCGTTCACGTTCTGGTTGACGAGATCGACGCCGATCGACTCGTAGCGGTCGAGGAGCGCCGCGAGCCGCACCTTGGTGCCGACGCTGTCCGTGCTGGAGACGAGCACCGGTTTTTGGTACTCGCCCAGGCGAAAGAGCCCGCCGAACGGCCCGACGCCGGCCAGCACCTCCGGCCGGTGCGTGCTCTTCGCCAGCTCGCGGATGCGCTCGACCACGCGGCGGCGGGCGTCGAGGTCGACGCCCGCCGCCGCGTAGGTGAGGGGCGGGCGTGTCGGATCGGCGGCGTTCATCCGCCCTCCTCGCGAAGCTGTGCGATGGTGTGGCAGTCCGGCTGGTGGCGGGGGGCGAGAGTGAGGTACAGTGCGCCGCTCACTGGCGGCGGCCGATGGAGGGCACGATCTCCGTCCACTCGAACTCGTGGCGGTCGCTGCCCAGCGCGGGCTCCAGCGCCAGCTTATCCATCTGCAGCGGCACTGGCAGCGGGTACTTGCCGGTGAAGCAGGCGAGACAGAACTTGTCCTTCGGCATGCCGACCGCCTCGATCAGGCCTTCCACGCTGAGGTAGCCCAGGCTGTCCGCGCCGATGTGCTCGCGGATCTCTTCGACCGTCTTGCCGCCCGCGATTAACTCCCAGCGCGTGCCCAGGTCGATGCCGAAGAAGCACGGATCAGTGATCGGCGGCGAGGTGATGCGCATGTGCACCTCGCGCGCGCCGGCCTTGCGCAGCATAGCGACGAGAGGCAGCGTCGTCGTCGCCCGGATGATGCTATCGTCCACGACGACGATCTTGCGGCCCTCCAGCAGCTCAGGCAGTGGATTGTACTTGAGTCGGACCCCGACCTCGCGGATGCGCTGGTCGGGCTGGATAAACGTCCGGCCCACGTAGCGGTTCACCACGAGCCCTTCGGTAAACGGAATGCCCGCCTCCTGCGAGTAGCCGACGGCCGCCGCCGTCGCCGAGTTTGGCACGCCGATGACGATATCGGCGTCCGCCGGGTGTTCGCGTGCGAGCTGCGCGCCGAGCGACATCCGCACCGGATAGACCAGCTTGCCGCCGATCACGCTGTCCGGCCGCGCGAAGTAGATGTATTCGAAGATGCAGAAGGCGTCCTTACGCTCTGCCGCACGGAAGCTCTCGACGCCTTCGCCGGTAATTCGCACCACCTCGCCGGGCTCGATCTCCCGCACGAAGGTAGCGCCGAGGTGGTCGAAGGCGCACGTCTCCGAGGCGACTACCCAGCCGCCATTGAGCTGGCCCAGGCTGAGCGGCCGGTTACCCATCGGGTCGCGGGCGGCCATCAGCTCCTGCGGCGTGAGGACGACGAGCGAATACGCGCCGGAGAGGCGTCGCATGAGATAGGCCCAGCGCTCCTGCCAGGAACCGCCGGGCGCGTTGGCGAGAGTCTGGGCGATGACCTCCGAGTCGGTGCCGGTGGAGAAGGAGATGCCCTGCTCCTCCAGGTCGGTTCGCAGGAGCGCCGCATTCACGATGTTGCCGTTGTGGCCCAGCGCGAGCGAGCCCGAGGGCCCTTCGACTTGGATCGGCTGGGCGTTCGCCGCGTGGCTGGAGCCGCTGGTGGAGTAGCGAGTGTGGCCAATGGCCATGTGTCCCGGCAGGTAGCTCAGGTCCTCTTCGTCGAAGACCTGTGAGACGAGGCCCATGCCGGTGCGGAGGTAGAGACGGCGATCGTTAGCTGAGGCGATCCCTGCGCTCTCTTGGCCGCGGTGTTGGAGCGCATAGAGACCATAGAAGGTGACTCTGGCGACATCCTCGCCCGGGGCGTAGACCCCGAAGACGCCACAAGACTCACGGAGAGTCGGGCTCACGGCCCCTCCTGCCTGTGCAGGTCGTGCAGTCCGGCAGTGCTGGAGGTCGTTTCGTGCTGGCCTCCTAGCGACTCAAGTCTACCAGCATGGTGGAAGTAGCGCAAACGTTTCAAGAGCTGATGCGCTCGGCCGCAGGCGCCTCGCGGTGATCGTGGCCGATGACGCTGGTGCAGCGGGGGAGGGAGTGTCCGCCCTCGCGTCCGTGCATTGGCCGGAGCTCCGGCTGGATGGTGACGTGGTGAATCTGGAACCGCTCGTGGAGCATGTCGCAGAGCTGGGCGAGGAGCTGGTCGGAGTCCTGCTCGCCGGTCAGCTCGCAGTGGCAGCTCAACGCGACGAGGCCGGAGGTGACAGTCCAGATGTGCAGGTCGTGCAGGCCGGCGACGCCCGGCGCTCCCGTGAGCGCCTGCTCGACGGCGGCCGTGTCGATGTGGGCGGGCGCCGTCTCCAGCAGCACGGCGAGCGATTCGCGCAGCAGCCGCGCCGCGCCGACGACAACGAGCAGGCCGATCGCGACCCCAGCGAGCGGATCGGCCAGGAACCAGCCGGTCGTCAGCATCACGATGCCGGCGGCGATGGCGCCGACCGAGCCCAGCAGATCGCCGATGACATGGTAGAAGGCGCCGCGCACGTTGATGCTGCGCCTCTGCTGAGCGTTGAGGAGGAGGGCGCTCACGGCGTTCGCGAGCAGGCCGACGGCGGCGATGCCGAGCATGGGCGCGCTATCGACATCCGGTGGGTCGGCGAATCGCTGGGCCGATTGCCAGAAGACGAAGGCGGCTACGAGCAGCAGCGCGCCGCCATTCGCGGTGGCCGCCAGCACCTCCGCGCGCTGGTAGCCGAACGAGGCGCGCGCGCTCGCGGGGCGGTTGGCCATCCAGATCGCGAACAGCGCCAGCGAGAGGGCGAGCACATCGGCCAGGAGATGGCCGGCGTCGGCGAGCAGCGCGATGCTGTTCGTGAGGATCCCGCCGATGACCTCGGCGACGAGGACGACGAACGTGATCGCCAGGGCGATCGCGAGGGCGCGGCGGCTCGACGCGCGGTCAGCGGTGAGCTGTTCGTCCACGGCTGCTCCTGATGCCACTGTTACCTGGGCCGGGCGAGTCCTCCTGCGCATGGCGCAACGTGTCCTCGAAGATATGGCGGATATGCGTGTCGGCCAGGCTGTAGTAGACCTTCCGCCCCCGCTTCTCCGCCGTGACCAGCTTCATGAGGCGTAGCTCGCGCATCTGGTGGGACATGGCCGATTCGGACACGCGAAGGATGGAGGCCAGGTCGTGGTTACAGAGTTCGCCAAAGGAGAGGGCGTGGATGATAGAGACGCGGGTGGGATCGGCGAGGACGCGGAACACGTCAGCGACGGCCACCGCGGTCTCACGTCCCATCACGGCGCAGCGCGCCGCCTCCACCCGCTCGGGGTCGACGTAGCGGGCCACGGACGCTTGTTGTTCTTGCGCCGGCATCGGTCACATGTTACTTGAATTGTTGCGCAACTGTCAAATAATTGAACGTGTCAGCGCCCGGCTGCCCCGATTAGCGTTCGCGTTCTTCGAGCAGCTTGCGGTGCAGCCAGCGAATGCGTAGCAGATCGCCGACCTCTCGCAGAGCGGAGCGTACTCCAAGCTTGAAGCTAGAGCCGCCGACGTGCTCCCAGACGATTGGCACCTGCGCGATGGTGAAGCCGAGCCTCTGCGCCAGGTACAAGATCTCCGCATCGAACGCCCAACCTTCGAGCTGCTGGCGGGAGAAGATCGCCTGCGCCGCCTCCCGGCTGAACGCCTTGAAGCCGCACTGGGTATCCTCGATATCGCCGAGGAGGATCCGCCGCCTCCCGGCGGCGAAGAGCCGCCCGCCGATGCGACGCCAGGCAGGCTGGGAGGCGCGCATGTCCGCGCCGCCCGGCTGCACGCGCGTGCCCGCTGCCACGCCCGCGCCTGCCTCCAGCGCCGCGAGGAGCTTGGGAATCTCCTCGGGCGGCATCGCCATGTCCGCGTCGAGGATGAGACGGCGGTCGCCGGTCGCCTCCAGCATGCCGGTGCGGACAGCCGCTCCCTTCCCGCGGTTCTGCTCGTGGCGCAGCAGTCTCAGGGAGACGTTGCCCGGCAGATTCGTGGCGGCTTCGCGGGCGATCTCGGCGCTGCTGTCCGCGCTGCCGTCATCGACCACGATGATCTCGGCCTCGTACTGCTGGCCGCGGGCGAACTGGATCAGGCGCGCGAGGGAGTCGCCGAGCCGGTTCGCCTCGTTGTACGCGGGGACGATGAAGCTGACGCTCGCTTGTGGCGGGGCCGGGTCGCCGCCAGCCATAGGTTCGTCCTAGGCCTCGACGTTCGCGCGAGGTCGCCGCCGGCGGCGCTTGTCTGGCTGGCCGTCGTCGCCCACAACGTGCAGCGGCTTGTCAACGAGGCGAACGATCGCCTCCGCAGCCGCGCGGGCGCGCGCGAGCCCCTCCTCGGCGGCATAACGAGGCACGGTCACCTGGCCGATGGAGAGCCGGCGGCCGCTGGTCTTGAGCAGCGAGATCTGAAACTGTGCGAAGTCATCCGCTCCGCCCGACTGCGGCTCCCGGCTCGTCTCCTCGATCTCCAGCCGTTCGATCTTCGCGAAAGGCACCAGCTCTGAGGTGCCGACGCCCATGCCGAAGAGACCCTGTTGCCAGATGGCGGTCCCTTTCTTCCGGTCGATGATGACGTTCGCTCCGTAGATGGCGTAGACGAACCCCATGCCGGAGAACGGCACCAGCAGAATGGCGCCGCCCATCAGCAGCAGGGCGAGGACAAAGGGCATGTTCTCCAGCCAGACTACCACTGCGGCGAAGGCGAAGGCGGCGAGCAGCAGCCCGAGCAACGGCGCGACGGCAGCGCTGCGCGCAGGCTTGATATCGACGCGATCCTCCCAGACGACGCAGACGCGCCGGTGGAGGTCGATCTCCTGTTTTGCGCTCGGGCTGCCCATGCGGGACGAAGGCCCTCCTCTCGTATCGCGGCATCAGTATAGCGAGTGGCCACCTTAGGGCGGAGACCCTTGACAACGGATGAATTGGTGGTATAGTCGTGGCGCGAGGGGCGGGTGGGAAGCCCGAAGTTTCCTGCGGTCTTTCGGCCTCCCTGATAAGCATGGACGCCGTTTCCGCTAGGGCGGCAGCGCGTTCTTAGTAGTTCTTGCATTTGATACCCCCCCAGGGGGAGGAGGAGTGTCAATGTTTGCGCAACTTCTAAGTCGTCCGCGACAAACCGCAGCTGCTCTGGGCATACTAGCGCTCCTGGCATTGGCGATGCTAGGATTCCTCTGGCCGAGAGCGGAGCCAGCATCAGCTACAGGTCCGACCGGCGCCCGCGCTGTCTTCACCGCGCCCATCAGCGCTCCTAGTAGCGTAGGCCAGCTGCTCTCGACAAACATTACGTTACCCACGACCAGCAGCCTGCTGATCAGCTTCTCCGCCGAGTGCTTTGCGAGCGCCAGCATTATCGACTTCGGCCTGCAGCTGGACGGCGCAACGCTCAGTCCACCGCGCAGCCAGAGCCTCTTTGGTCCCTTCCGCTGGTGGGACCGAGTGGCAGTCTCCACGGCCCCAGAGTACGACACGCAGCACTGGACGACGCTGGTTCCTTCGGTCAGTGCGGGCACACATACTGTGCGCGTGCTCTGGCAGAGGCTGGCAGGTAGCCCCCTCTGTTACGCCGGCGAGCTCTTGGCGATCCCGTTGAGCGCCTTTGCCAAACCTGGGCCGACCCCCACGTGCTCAACCAACGACAGCTTCGAGGCCGGTGCGGTGAACAGCAATGCGATCCCCTGTTGGACTGTGGTCTCACAGACCGGCAGTAACGGCAGCTGGTGTACGCAGACCGGCACCACCGCACCGGTGGGATCTTGCCCTGGCAGCAGCCTCTCGGTGGCCGCTCCCCCGCAGGGGGCCAAGGCGGCGATGACGAACCAAGCCGGCCCTAGCTCTGCGGTACTGTATCGCTGTGATATTCTGTCGACTGGGACGATCGCCTTCCAGGCGTACATCAGGAACTACACGAGCTTCTTCTCGCCGCCCACGCTCGATTTCACCGCCAGCCCGAACCAGCAGTTCCGGGCCGATCTGGTGACCAAAGCCGGCATCCAAGCCAACCCGTTCACGGTTGCGGGGGGAGACATTCTGCTCAACCTCTACCAGACTCAACCGGGCGACCCACAGATCTCCGGCTACTCCCTCGTGTCAGGGAACGCCAGCGCCTTCGTCGGACAGAACGTCTGCCTGCGCTTCGCGGTAGCGGACAGCTCGGCTGTCTTCAATGTCGGTATCGATGCGGTGCAGTTCAACACGACGGCGAAGCCGCCAACGCCGACCATCACACCAACGCCGACCATCACGCCCACGCCGACCAACACGCCCACGAACACACCGACGAATACGCCGACGAACACACCGACGAACACGCCGACGAACACACCAACCAACACGCCGACGAACACACCGACCAACACGCCGACGAACACACCGACCAACACGCCGACGAACACACCGACCAACACGCCGACCAATACGCCGACAGCCACGCCCTGTCCGGACTTCGACGGCGATACGCTCTGTGACGACGCAGACCCGGACGACGACAACGACGGCTGCACGGACGTAGCGGAGCTCCAGCCGAAGGCCAATGCGAATACGGGCGGCGGGCGCAACCCGCATGACTTCTGGGACTTCTTCGACACGAACT
>JADFNZ010000007.1 GCA_022563135.1 Chloroflexota bacterium
CTCGCCGGTCTCGCCGATCGGCAGCTCTTCGCCTGTGGACATGTCGACGATCTTCTCCTCGGTGTCCGGCACGGGCGGGCCCACGGAACCGCGCTTGATAGCGTCGAGCGGGCTGGTGTTCGTGAGCGGACTCGTCTCGGTCATGCCGTAGCCCTGGAACATGGGGCAGCCGAAGCGCTCCGCCGCCAGGTCTGCCACCTCCGGCGGCAGCGGCGCGGCGGCGGAGAGGATGAACCGCAGCGACGAGAGGTCGTGCTCGGCCAGCTTGGGGTGATGGGCCAGCGCCAGTAGAGCCGGCGGCACGACGAAGAAGTCGGTCACTTTGTGCTGCTGGATCCAGTTGAGCGTGAGGTCAGGATCGAAGCGTGGCATGACGAGGCACGTGGCGCCCGTCGCCAGCGACGTGCTGAGCAGCACCATCAGGCCGTAGATGTGGAAGAAGGGCAGGAACGCCACCAGCACCGAGTCCTCGGTGACGAGGCCAGTCGCCGTCATCTGGCGGATGTTCGACGTCAGGTTGTAGTGCGAGAGCATTACGCCCTTAGGCAGCCCCGTGGTGCCACTGGAGTAGGGCAGCACCGCGAGATCGCGCTCCGGGTCGATGCTCACGGGCTCAGGATCGGGGCTCTCGCCCTCGATCTGTTGCCAGACGTCCTCGATCGCATAGACCCGCCGCAGCTTTGGCAACTGTTCGCGCACCGACTCGACGAGCGGCAGCGCCTCCCTTGCCGCGAACATCAAGACAGCCTCTGCGTCATCGAGCTGATGCTGAACTTCCCGCTCGCGGTAAAGCGGGTTGAGCGTCGTCACCTTCGCCCCGGCGAGGAGCGCTCCGTGCAGCACGGCGGGGTACTCCAGGCAGTTTGGGCTGTAGACGGCCACCGTCTCGCCCTTAGTGAGGTTCGCCTCACGCTGGAGGTGGCGCGCCAACTTGCGCGACGCGTCCCAGATCTCGCCGAACGTGCGGGTCTGCTCGTCCGGCCCAATCAGCGCCGGCTTGTCCGGCAGCCGTTTCGCCGTCTCTTCCAGGAGCTGCGAAAAGTGGTGTGTGGGGTAGGGTGCGAGGGACGGCCAGGGGCCTGTCGTGATCATGAGGAACCCTCCATGCTCTCTGCTGGACCTGTGCCACCAGCGTCCGGAACCGGGAACGTCCGCATGATCTCGCACGAGGCGTACGCTGTCAAGCAGGCGTTGGAAAGCCGGGAGCTGAATCTCGCTCGTTGAGCGCTATGCTCAGGCGCAGCTATGGCCGAACTGTATAAGCAGCGTGAGGAAGTCCGTGAAGGCGACGGCGCCATCCGCAGGGGCCGTGTTCCAGCCGTTTGGCCCAACGACGGGGCCGCGGTCGAATCGGGGATGATAGATGCCGGGGCCCGGGTCCGCCGTCGTGAGCGGGTCGCTGTTGCGGTTGATCGCGGCCTGTCCGTTGGCGTCACTGGTACCGAAGTGCTGGAGCAGGAGCAGGAAGTCACTAAAGGCGATCGCGCGGTCCCGGTTGCCATCGAAGAAGTCCCAGAAGACCAACGGATCGCGGAGCCCGCCCAGCAGCGGGTTCTCGCCCAGCTCCTGTTCATCGGTACAGCCGTCGTTGTCGTCGTCGAGGTCCACGGAGTCGCAGAGCGTATCACCGTCGTTGTCAGGGCACGGCGTCGTAGTCGCCGTAGGAGAATCCGTGGGGCTGGCCGTCGGTGTTGGGGCGGGTGGCAGTGTGGGCGTGGCCGTGGGCGTTGCGGTAGGCAGCGAGGTCGGCGTGGCGGTGGGTACCGGTGTGGGCGTGGCCGTTGGCGTTGCGGTTGATGTGGCCGTGGGCGTTTCCGTAGGCGCCGGGGTGCCCGTCGCGGTAGCTGCTGGCGTGGCCGTTGCCGTCGGTGTGGGTGTCACGCTGGGCGTTGCGGTAGGTGTGACGGTCGGCGATCCGACGGGTGTTGGCGTCGGTGTCGCGGGGCCGCCCTGCGCCGACGTTAACGCGCCGGCCGCATCGATCAGTCCGTTGCCGTACTCGAGGTCGTACCCTGACGCGCCGAGGTCGGTGGCAGTGTTGCGCAGGATGTCGCCCACTTCCTGCTGCGTGAGCGTCGGCTCCAGCGAGAGGATCAGCGCCGCAACACCAGCGACTTGGGGCGCGGCCATGGAGGTGCCGCTCGCGAAGCAGAGCGAGTAGGCGCTGAAATTGTTGGGCGGATGCCCGACGCACCAGTGCGTGAAGGTCTGCTGCAGGATGCTCACGCCGGGCGCGACGACGTCAAGCGTGTGGCCGCCCAGACCCGTGCCGTAGTTTGAGAAGGCGGCGCGTGTTTGGGAGCTGTCCGTCGCGCCCACGGCGATCACCCCGGGATAGCACGCCGGGCAGTCCAACACCGGGTCGCCCACTCTGTCCGATCCTCCGTTGCCAGCCGCCGCGACGACGACCACGCCGTTCGTTAGCGCGTAGTTGATCGCGGTTTCTTCTATCACGGCCGACGGCCCGCCCAGGCTCAGGTTGATGACGTCCGCGCCGTTGTCGGTGGCCCAGACGATGCCATCGGCCACGTCCGCGATGCTGCCGGTACCTGTAGAGTCCAGCACCTGCACCGGCATGATGCTCGCGTCGAACGCGACACCGGCGGCGCCGAAGCTGTTGTTCGTCGCCTCGGCGATGGTGCTCGCGACGTGCGTGCCGTGGCCGTGTTCGTCGTTCGGGTGGGCGTCGCCCTGAGCAAAGTCGAACGGGGCGACGAATGTTGCTGGGCCGGCGAAGTCGGGTGCCAGCGTGTAGTCATCGCCGCAGACCGCGAGCGCGCAGTCCTCGTAGGCGACGCCGGTGTCGAGTACGGCCACGGTCACGCCCGCGCCCGTCGCCACGTCCCAGGCGGCCTCCAGGCCGATCTCTGGCAGGTGCCACTGCGAGGGGTAGGAGGTGTCGTTCGGCACGAGCGTCGCGTGGCGCCTGACGTTCGGCTCCACGCTTTCGACGCTTGACAGCGCAAGGAGCTTCTGCGAAAGTTCCTCCTCCTGCCCGACCGGCACGCGAACGAGCGCATAGCCGGGCAGACGCAGGTCGCGTGCCACCGCGCCGCCTGAGAGCGCGACGGTGGCTCTGCGCGCGCTCGCGGAGACCGCCGGCGCGAATCGCACGATGAGTTCGCCCGGTACGGCGTCCGCCGCCTGCGCGGGCGGACGTTGTATCCGCGTCACCGGAGCGTCGCTGCTTGGACGCACGGCCGCGTCCGTCTGTGCGGCCGGCAGTCCACCCGCTGCCCACAGCGCGGCCACTCCCACGATAAGGAGGAGCGAAAGAAAGGTTAGGACTCTCGTGCGCTGCAACATAGTGTTCTCCGGGAGATTGTACCTCTACCGTAGTTTCGACGGTGCGGGCCCGAGCCGTAGGTTCCGGATCTGAGCGCGCCTTTGCCGCAGGCGAAGGCCCACGGTACGATGAGGCTCGCGAGGAGGTCCTGTGCCACAGGTTATCTATGCGTTGGAGAAAGCGCCGGACGATCCCCTTATCGTCGGCGGGAAAGCCGCTTCCTTAGGGCGGCTCCTCCGGTCGGGACTCCCAGTGCCACCGGGCTTCGTCCTCAGCGTCGATGCCTTCCGCGCGTACCTGATACAAAACAAGACAGAGGACGCGATTCCATCGTTCCTCACGAAGGACGCCGGCGCGGCGGAGGCCGGGCTGCTCGCGCGCATGCGTGCTGGCAGGTGGCCCGGAGAGCTGCGCTCGGTCGTGGAAGAGGCGTACGGAGCGCTCGCGAAGGGCGGGCGGGCGTCCGTGGCGGTGCGGTCGTCGGCCGCCGCTGAGGACAGCGCGGGCGCGTCGTTCGCCGGCCAGCACGCCACGGTGCTGAACGTCGAGGGCGCCGCCGCAGTGCTGGACGCGGTGCTGGTCTGCTGGGCATCGCTGTATAGCGCGACGGCGGTCCAGTACCGCCAGACGCGAGGTCTGGGCGACAGCGGCCCGGCGATGGCGGTGGTCGTGCAGGCGCTCGTGCCCGCCGAGGCCGCCGGCGTCGCGTTCACCCTCGATCCCGTCGGCGGATCGACCGACGTCGTCGTGATTAACGCTGCGTGGGGGCTGGGTGAGGGCGTCGTGAGTGGCCTCGTCACGCCGGACGATTACGAGGTTCGGAAGGCGGACGGGGCGCTAATCCGCAAGGTGCTGGCGCACCAAAAAGTGCAGGTGGTGGCCGCGCCGGAAGGGGGCACGCGCACAGAGGACGTCCCCGCGGCGAAAGCCAGCGGCCAGGTGCTGAGCGATGAGCGGGCCGCCGAGCTCGCGCGCCTCTGCGTGCGCATCGAGGAGGAGGCGGGGGCGCCGCAGGACGTGGAGTGGTCGCTCGCTGGCGGCAGGCTCTTCATCCTCCAGGCAAGGCCGATCACCGCTGCCGCGCCCGCGGCGTCTGCCGTCGAGGAGGGGCGGGAGGAGTGGGTCTCCGAATTCGATACGGATACCGACGCGAACACGATCTGGACCTCCGCCAACGTGCAGGAGGTGCTGCCCGATCAGCTCTCGCCGCTCGGCTGCTCAATCACGCAGGCGATGATGGAGCGCTTCGGCATGGAGCCGCTCGAGCGTACCGGCATCCGGCTCGAAAACAAAGACCCATTCTCGGCCTACTTCTACGGCCGCGCGTTCCTCAACGTGAGCATGATGATTGAGGTGGCCGAGCAGAGCCCGTTCGGCTCCGTCGACGCGCTCATGGATCAGTTCCTCGGCATCGCGCGCGATCCGGATGCGAAGCCACAGCGGCCCTCACCGCGCAAGCTGCTCCGCTACGCCGTCATCCTCCCGCGCGCGGCGTGGCAATCGCTGCGGATGCCCGCGGACATTCGGCGGGCCGAGCGGATCGTCGCCGGCTTCATGCGGCTGGAGCGCGAGCGCCCGGTCGCGAAGCTGAGCGAGGAGGCGCTCGTGCGTGAGATGGAGGAGAGCATCGAACCGATTACGGAGGTGAGCATCACGCACGTCACCGGCGCTGGCATCACGAGCGCCACCTTCGAACTACTGCGACGGCTCGCGGAGCGCTGGCTAGGAGATGAGAACGGCATGCTCCAGGCGAAGCTGGTGACCGGTCTCGGCGGACTCGAGAGCGCCCAGCCGGCGTACGAACTATGGGACCTTTCGCGCTTCATTCTCACGTCTGATCGGCTGCGTGAGGCGTTCGAGCCGCGCGACGGCGCGGAGATCGAGCGCCGCGTATCCGCGCCCGACGGCGAGGAGGCCGCTGCCTTCCGGCGGCGCCTGGACAGCTTTCTCGAACGGCACGGCCACCGCAGCGTGATGGAGGCGGAGTTCTCCGCGAGGAGCTGGGAGGAGGACCTGCCGACGGTCTTCACCATGCTGCGCAACTACCTGCACGCGCGCGAATCCTCGGACCCGCGGACGATCGAGGAGCGCCAGCGAAAGGAGCGCGAGGCGGCGACCGAGGAAGCCCTGCGTCGCTTGCGCTGGTGGCAGCAGCGGGTCTTCAAGTATGTGCTGGGTGAGGCCCAGCGCTGGGTCATCAGCCGCGAGCACACCAAGTCGCTGCTCGTGCGCGGCACCCAGCGCGGCCGCCAGTACACGCGCGAGCTGGGCCGCCGGCTGGTGGCGAAGGGCCTGCTCGATAGCCTCTGGGACCTCTACTACCTCACGTGGGACGAGGTGAAGAACCTCGTCCGTGGCGCCATCCCGAAAGAGGACGCCTACGTTGGCATCCGCAGGCGCAAAGCCGAGGAAGAGCGCAACCGGACGGTGGTGCTGCCGGAGACGTTCACCGGCCGCCCGAAGCCGCTCCGGCCCGCCGAGATGCCGCTCCCCGAAGGTGACACCTTGCACGGCATCCCCGTCTCGCCCGGGCGCGTGACGGGGCCGGCGCGCGTCATTCTCGACCCGCGCGTGGACGCCACGATCGAGCCCGGCGAGATCCTCGTCGCGCCGGTGACGGACGCCGGCTGGACGCCCCTCTTCGTCGCCGCCGCCGGCATCGTCGTCGATATCGGCGGCACCCTCTCCCACGGATCGACCGTCGCGCGCGAGTACGGCCTGCCCGCCGTCGTCAACGTCAAGCACGGCACGCGCCTGATCCGCACCGGCCAGACGATCACCGTCGACGGCGAGCGAGGGGTGGTCGTGCTGGAGGGCGGCGGCTAGCCCTCGATGCCCTGGAGCCCCGATCGCTATGAGCAGTTCAAGCGCGAGCGCTACGCTCCTTTCGAAGACCTGATCAAGCTCGTCCCCGTCCGCAACGGCCTCCGCGTGATCGACCTCGGCTGCGGCACCGGCGAGCTGAGCCGCCGCCTCTCGGACGCGCTGCCGGGGAGCGACGTGCTCGGTATCGACTCCTCGCCCGAGATGCTGTTGCGCGCGGCGGAGCTGGCGCGGCCCGGCCTGCGCTTCGAGCAGCGGGCTATCGGAGCGGTCGACGGCCAGTGGGACGTGATCTTCTCGAACGCCGCCCTCCACTGGGTGGAGGACCACCCGGCGCTCGTCGCGCGGCTGTTCGACTTGCTGCGCGCGGGAGGCCGGCTTGTCGTGCAGGTGCCGTCGAACTTCGATCACCCTACGCATACACTGATCGATGCCGTCGCAGGCGAAGAGCCGTTTCGCACTGCGCTCGACGGTCGGCTGCACCGCTGGCCGGTGCTGGGAATCGAGAACTACGCAGAGCTGCTCTACGAACAGGGCGGCGAGGAGATCATCGTCTTCGAGAAGGTCTATCCGCATGTCCTGGAAGACGCCGATGCGCTGGCCGACTGGATGTCTGGTACCGCGCTCGTCCCCTATTTCGAGCGCATGGGCGACGAGCTACGCGAGCCGTTCCTGGAACGCTACCGAGAGCGGCTGCGCGAACGGTGGCCGGAGCGACCGGTCTACTTCGGCTTTCGCCGCACCATCTTCGCCGCCACCCGCCCGTAAATAGCACCCGAGACCCCTGCGACCCCAGACCCGCGACCCTTGCCCTGCAGTCGTCGCAGCGCCGGTACGGCTTGCGGCCTGTCCAACTTTAGTCCCATTCGAAGCAGACCGGGGAGAGGCTGGGCCTAGTCCTTTTTGCGTGGCCGCGACGGAACTCCGGCCCGATGTGGCGGGTTGGCTACCGCCGTAAGCTGATAGTGGAAGCTGAAGTTGTAGAACGGAGTGATCGACATGAGACGTACTGCAATGATAACCGGGGCCAGTCGAGGGCTTGGAGCGGAGCTCGCGAGCTTTCTCGCTGAGCAAGGCTACGACCTCCTTCTGACCGCTCGACGGGCGAAACCGCTAGAGCTGAAGGCACGCTCGCTCCAGGAGTATGGTGGCAGGGTGATCGCCTTGGCCGGAGATGTCGCGGACCCTGAACACGCTGGCAGGCTACTGGCGGCGGCCCGGTCTCTCGGCAGGCTGGACCTCCTCGTCAACAACGCATCAGACCTCGGCAGCACACCGTTGCCATCGCTGGCCGAGTATCCGCTCGACTCCGTCGAGCATGTCCTGAACGTCAATCTCGTGGCGCCGCTCAGACTGATCCAGTCCATGCTCCCACGCCTCAGGGTGAACCGGGGCCTCATCGTCAACATCTCCAGCGACGCGGCCCTCGGCGGGTATCCGGGGTGGGGCATCTACGGTGCGAGCAAGGCGGCTCTCGATCTTCTGTCCCTGACCTTGGCAGAGGAGCTTCGAGCTGTCCACGTCGCGGTGGTCAGCGTCGACCCCGGCGATATGCGAACAGAGATGCACCAAGCCGCGTTTCCGGGCGAGGACATCTCCGACCGCCCGCTGCCGGAAGTCACCCGGCCGTTCTGGGCATGGCTGCTCGGCCAGTCGCCCATGTCCGTCACTGGACGCCGATACCAGGCTCAAGCGGATCGCTGGGAGGTAGCGGCATGAACAGTGACATACTTCACTTCGTCCGGCCCGATGAACTGCAGGCACCCGCTCCGCCAGAGAGCCGGGGACTAGCGCGAGACGGCGTTCGCCTGCTCGTGACGACGCAAGAGGGGAGCATTCACGCGCGCTTCACGGACCTGCCTGATCTGCTCGACCCCGGGGACGTACTGGTCGTGAACGAAAGCGCAACGATTCCTGCCAGCATGCCGGCGGAGGGCGACTTCGGCGAGTTCGTTCTGAATCTCTCCACCAAGTATGGCGCCGGGCTCTGGCTGGCGGAGCCGCGTTGGAGTTCGAGCCGGCCAGGACCTCTGCCTCTGCGCCAGGGGGAGCGATTTCGTATGCCCGGGCTGGCAGGCCGTTTCGTGTCGGCGTACCCAGGACTGGAGCGCCTCTGGTTCGTGCAGATCGCCGGAGACGTGGAAGCGGCCTATGCAGAGTACGGCTCTCCGATTCGCTACAGCTACGTCGATCAGGAGATCCCGCTGAGGGCCTACCAGACGATCTTCGCGAGAGTGCCGGGGAGCGCCGAGATGCCATCGGCGGCCCGCCCATTCTCGTCCCGCCTCGTTCAAACCCTGGTTGAGAGAGGCGTTGAGATTAAGAGCATTCTGCTGCACACCGGCGTGTCCAGCCTGGAGGTTGAGGCCGAGGAGCTTGAAGATCAGGTGCTGTACCCTGAGCCATTCAGCGTGCCGCCGGCGACAGCAAGAGCCGTCAACGAAGCTCGCAGAGCCGGCCGGCGCGTGATCGCTGTGGGTACCACGGTGGTGAGAGCCCTGGAGTCGGCGTGGAATGGAACAGGAGTCCGCGCCGCCTCCGGCTTCACCAGGCTGTACATCCATCCGCAGCGAGGCGTGCATGTGGTCGACGGCCTGCTCACCGGCTTTCATGACCCGATGGCGAGCCACCTGGCCATGCTCTATGCTCTCGCCGGAACGGAGTTGGTGAAGGATGCATACCGTACGGCCGTTGAATCTCGATACCTATGGCACGAGTTCGGCGACAGTAATCTCTTACTGCCTCGCGGCTAGCGGTGCGACCCACGACCCCGCCTATAGCCGCCGCAGCGCCGGTACGGCTGCCGCCGCAATCACGACCAGCGTCAGGCAGGTGCCCGCCATTATAAGCAGGGCGTCCTGCGGCCCGATCGAGGCCGCCAGCGCCCCCGCGCCGATCGCGCCGACTGGCACGAGGCCGCGGTCGAGGCTCATCAGGCTCATCACCCGGCCGTGCATCTTGTCCGGGCTCAGCTCCAGCAGCAGGCTGTTCGTCAGCGCCATGAACGAGGTGCTCATGCTCGCGGCGAGCATCAGCAGGAAGATCGAGAGCGGCAGCATCGTCGTGCGTGAGAAGAGGATCAGCCCCACGCTGAAGAGGCCGATGAAGACGAGCAGCAGCACGCCGCGATGGCGCAACTGGGTCTGCGAGGCGAGGAAGAGCGAACCGCCGATCGCTCCGGCGCCCGTGGCCGCCATCAGCCAGCCGACACCGGAGTTTCCGAGGTCGAGCACATCCTTCGCGAAGAGCGGGACGAAGACCGTGATGTACGGCATGCCGAAGGTAAACATGATCAGCGGCGGGCCCAGCACCGCCAACACGGCAGGCTTGCGCAAGACGAAGCCGATCCCTTCGCGCAGGTCGTCGAACCAGGACGACTGCTCATCCTCCGTCCTGGGCACGTGGCGGATGCCCACCTGCGAGATGAGAAGAATGACGCCCGCGCCCAAGATCCCGCTCACGAGATAGACCGGCCCGACGTTGCCGCTGAGCAGGATCACCCCTGCGAGGCCCGGCCCGACGATGCGCATCACGTTCAGCGCGGCCATGTTGAGCGCGACGGCGTTCATTACCTCGTCCTTCGGCACGATCTGCGGGATCAGCGACTGGCGCGCGGTTTGGTTGAAGACCATCGACGTGCCTGTGGCGAAGGCGAGCGCGAAGACGTGCCACGTCTGGACGACGCCCAGCAGCACCAGCGCCGCTGTGATCAGGTGGAACGACATCGTCGACCACTGAGCGGCGATCAGGATGCGCTTGCGGTCGAACCGGTCCGCCGCGACGCCCGCCAGCAGCCCGAAGAGGAGCTGGGGCGCCATGCGCGCGGCCACCACCAGCCCGAGCAGCAGCGAGGAGTCCGTGAGCTGGAGGATCAGCACCGGCCGCGCGATCTGTTCCATCCACATCGCTGCCGCGCGACCGATCTGCGCGAACCAGAGGAAGCGGTAGTCGCGGTAGCGGAGCGAGGAGAAGGTGGAGAAACGGCCCCGAGAGGGGGACTCAGCGGGCGGCGGTGCGGCGACAGCAGTTTCGTTGGCCATGGGTGGCTGGTGGCCGGCGCTCCTTCGGGGACTGCATCCTCATGCTATCGATACTATGACCTTCACGTCAACGTTCGCCTTCCGGAGACTCCGCTCCTAGAACATCACGGACGGGCAGAAGGCACCTTGCGGTTCCTCGTACGGGCCGAGCGCCATCAGGTTCATCACCTTGCGGTTGCGATGGCCCGTCGCGAGCGCCCGGCGATAGAGCTCCCCGCTCCGCAGCGGCACGAAGGACTGCGAGCCCGCCCCGGCGGCGCCGTACGCCGCGAGCAGCGCGAGCATCTCATCGTCGCTCTCCGCCACGCCGTGGCCCAGCGCTGAGCCGAGCAGATAGCCCGTGATGTGGCCGCGTTCGAGGACGAACGCCGGGAAGCCTATGTCCAGTAGCACCGCGCACTCCCCTTTGCGGGAGATGCGATAGATCGACCGGCAGAGCTCATCCATGGCGTCAAGGTCGGCGGCGGTCGCGGGCCGGACTGCCGGATCGACGGGCTGATCCGCGGCCAGCTCCAGGTGCGCGAGCGGCTCCTTCGTGTCGAAGCCGAGCGACGCATAGAGGGCGAGCGACTGCATGTTAAAGGAGTCCTGGCAGAGCCGGATCTTCTCGTACCCCTGCCGGCGCCCTTCGGCGATGACGTCCTCCATAAGCGTCCGTCCGATGCCGGAGCCCTGCGCCGTTGGATCGACCGAGACCGGGCCGATGCCCACGACCTCGCCCCACATGTTGAGGAAGTTCGACCCCTTAGGCGTATCGCCTTCGAACGCGGCGGTGCTGTACACGTCTTCTCGCTGTACCAACATGCCGACGACCTGCTGCGCGAACTCGACAGTCGAAAAATCCGTCGGGAAGCCGTGGCTGTCGCTGATCTCCTTGAACGCCTCGTAGCAGATGCGGCCTAACTCCGGTACATCGTCCGTTAGTGCCTGGCGTAGCTCTACTGCCATGGATGCCTCCTCACCCGATGGACCTGACCGGTGCGTAGCGTACACCATAGCTGACCAGATCGCTAGGGCTGTCTCCTTGACTTCGCATCCGCCCGTTTCTATGCTGCCTCCATGCCGGCGAAGCGGCGCCTGGACGTGCTCATCGTCGAGCGCGGCCTCGCTGAGAGCCGCGAGAAGGCGCGCGCGGCCGTCATGGCCCGCGATGTCCTGGTGGACGGCGAGCCCGCCCGCCGGCCCGCCGCGCTGTTGGGCGAGGACGCGCGTATCGAGCTGGTGCGGCGGCCCCGCTACGTGAGCCGCGGCGGTGAGAAGCTGGAGCACGCGCTGCGGTCGTTCGCGCTCGACGTGAGCGGCGCCGTCGCGCTGGACGCGGGCGCATCGACCGGCGGCTTCACCGACTGCCTGCTCCAGCATGGCGCGGCGCGCGTCTACGCCGTCGACGTCGGCTACGGGCAGCTCGATTACCGTCTGCGCCAGGACGGCCGGGTGGTTGTGCTGGAGCGGACAAACATCCGCACGCTGGCCGAGCTGCCGGAGCGGCCCGCGCTCGCGACGATCGACGTCGCCTTCATCGGGCTGGAGAAGGTGCTGCCGGCCATCGTGCGGCTGCTCCGACCGGCCAGCCCGATCGTCGCGCTGGTAAAGCCGCAGTTCCAGGCCCGGCGGGACGAAGTAGGAAAGGGCGGTGTGGTGAAAGACCCGCTGGTGCACGCCGCGGTGATCGGGCGGATCGTCGCCTGGGCGGCGGATCATGGGCTCCGTTACGGCGGGCTGACGGTGTCGCCGTTGCTGGGGCCGGCGGGGAATAAGGAGTTCTTCGTGCTCTGGACGGCGCCGCCGGAGGAAACGTGATGATGAAGAAGATCGGTTGCTACTACCACCCGAAGCTGCCGGACGAGTTCGGCCGGCGGCTCGCCACAGAGCTGCTCGCCGCGACCGGCGTGAGCGACACCTGGACCGCGTCCGCGTGGGATGACGATGCGGCCCGCGATTGCGTGCCCGGCACCGATCTGCTCATCTGCATCGGCGGGGACGGCACCGTGCTGCGCGCGGCCCGCGCCGTCGTTCCCCACAATACGCTGCTGCTGGGCGTAAACCTCGGTCGGCTCGGCTTCCTGACCGAACTGGACGCCCGTTCCGCCGTGGAGCGCATGCCGGAGATCGTCGCCGGCGCTGGGCGAATCGAGGAGCGGGCGATGCTCCACGCGGAGGTGATCGCCGCGGCCGGAGGGGACGGCGGGCAGACGCCCGCCCGCCAAGACGCGCTGAACGACGTGGTCATCGGGCGCGCGACGCTCGGCCGCACCGTACAGGTTGCCGTGTCGGTCGATGGCGAGCCGATGGCGGAGTACCGCGCGGACGGGATCATCGTCGCGACGGCCACGGGCAGCACCGCCTACTCGCTCTCGACGGGCGGGCCGGTCCTGCCGCCGGAGTCGCGCGAAATCCTGCTCACCCCGCTCGCGCCGCATCTCGCGCCCCGCAACTCCGTCATCCTGCCGCCGTCGACCACGGTTGAGGTGCAGCTCGCGGCGCGCCAGCAGGCGACCTTCAGCGTCGACGGCGAGCGCGACCTCGACCTGCAGGGCGGCGACACGGTACGCGTTTTGCTGGGGCCGCACCGCGCCCGCTTCCTGCGCCTCAGCTCGCCTGCGCGCTTCTACCAGCGGCTGGCCCGCCGGCTCAACTGGCTGCCCGATAGCGACCGCCGGCCGGCCGATGCAGACGCTCAGGCCGTCGCCGGCCAGGGGGCGCCCGCGTGACCGCCGAGGCGGAGACGCTCCAGCTCGCGCGCGCCGAGGTAGGCGACGCGAAGGCGATCCACGCGCTCGTGAACGGCTTCGCCGGCCGCGGCGAGATGCTGCCGCGCACGCTGGCCGAGGTCTACGAGAACCTGCGCGACTACTCGGTCGTCCGGGACAGCGGCGAGCTGATGGCCTGCGGGGCGCTCCACATCCTCTGGCAGGACCTGGCGGAGATCCGGTCGCTCGCGGTGCGCGAGGAGCGCCAAGGCCGCGGTTTGGGCGCGCGACTGGTGGCCGCACACATCGATGAGGCGCGGCGGCTCGGCCTGCGCACGGTTTTCGCCTTACGTACAGGCCGGAGTTCTTCGAGCGCCTCGGCTTTCGCCAGGCCGACGTGATGGCGCTGCCGGGCAAGGTCTGGAACGAGTGCTACCGCTGCCCCAAGTTCCCCACCTGCAACGAGATCGCCGTCGTGCTCGATCTGAAGGCCGGCGCGTGAGCGAACCGCACCCGCGACCTGAGGTCGTCGCCAGCCGCCTCGCGCACGACGGCTTCCTCCGCCTCCGCGTCGACACGATCCGCTATGGTGATGGGCCGGAGCACAGCGCCGAGGTGATCGAGCATCCCGGCGGCGTGACGATCGTCGCGTTCGACGCCGGCGAGCGGCTCTTGTTGGTGCGACAGTACCGCCTCCCCGCCGGCCGCGACCTGCTGGAGCTGCCCGCGGGCACGCTCGACCGTGGCGAGTCGCCCGAGGTCTGCGCGGCGCGTGAGCTGCGCGAGGAGACCGGCTATGCGCCGGGGCGGCTGGAGCGGCTCGGCGGCTTCTACCTTGCGCCGGGCTACTGCTCCGAGTACCAGCACATCTTCCTCGCCACCGGCCTCAGCGAGAGCCCGCTGGAGGGCGAAGAGCCCGATCTACGGCTGGAGCCGCTGCCGCTGGAGGAAACGCTGCGGCTGGTGGACTCCGGCGGCATCGAGGACGCGAAGACCGTCGCTGCGCTGCTGTTGTACCTGCGCAGGCGCTAGGGCCGCGTGGCGCTTGTACTGGAAAAGCACACTCGCTTGCCCGCAACGGCGACCCCGGCTATAGTCGGATCGAACACCCTCCCGTCCTGGTTGCAAGACACATTCGAAAGGCCCTGATGACCCCGGAAGAGCTGGGGAAAGCTCTGTCCGAAGCGAGGATTGCGCGCGGCCTCACGCTCCATGACATCGAGCGGGACACGCGCATCTCCCGCAAATACCTGCAAGCGCTAGAGGAAGGCCAGCTGGACGTGCTGCCGGCGCCGGTCTACGCTCGCGCCTTCATGCGCACCTACGCTCAATATCTGGGGATGAACGCCGCCACCCTGGTGCAGCACCTCCCCGGCGCGAAGCCGGAGGCGGAGCTGCCGCCGCTCCCACGCATCGGGCGGGATGCCACAGCGCCGGCCGTCTCGGCGAGCTGGCTGATCACCGGTGTGGTGGTGCTCTTGCTGTTCGGTCTGGGTCTGCTGCTGCTCTGGGACCGCGGCGGCGACGAACCCGCCACGGCTACCCAGACGCAGGACGATAGCCTCGGCTCCGATCAGCCGACTCCGCCGATCGACCAGCCGATCCTCGTCGAGCCGGGCATCGTGCCGGACCTCAGGTCGCGGCCGCTCGAGACGGCCGTGGCCGCGCTCGAGGAGGCTGAGCTGCAATACCTGGTGATCGAGATCGAGAGCGACGAGGCGCCGGCGGGCACCGTGTTCGACCAGACGCCGGAGCCGGGCACAGCGGCGGGCGAGACGACTGTCGTCACCCTGGTGGTGAGCCGCTAGCGGCCTACCTCCCCTGGAACTGCGGCTCGCGCTTCTCGCGAAAAGCACGCGGACCTTCGCGCGCGTCCTCGCTGGCGTTGACCAGCCGCCGCAGCGCCTCGCCCATCCGCACCGCATCTCCGAACGGCATCTGCATCGACCGGTAGGCCACTTCCTTCGTGCAGCGCACGGCCAGCGGCCCGTTGCGGCAGAGCCGCTTCGCCATCGTCTCCGCCTCCGCCAGCGCGGATCCCGCCGGCACGACGCGATGCACGAGCCCCATGTCGTACGCCCGCCGCGCGTCGACCCGTTCGCCGAGGAGGAGCAGCTCTAGCGCATTGCCCAGCCCGATGACCCCGACGATCGTCGCAATCCCTAGGTTGACCTCCGGAAAGCCGAAGCTCGCGCGCTCGGAGGCGATGCGGAAGTCGCAGGCGAGCGCGAGCGTGAGCCCCTCGCCCAGGCAGTAGCCATCGATCGCGATGACCGTCGGCTTCCAGACCTCCAACCCGCTCTGCAGGTTATCGCCGGACCAGCTCTCCCAGAAGCTGCGCCGGGCGCCGTCGGGCGGACGGTCAGCCATCGCTTTCACGTCTGCGCCGGCGGAGAAGGCGCGGTCGCCCGCCCCGCTCACCACCGCCACCCAGACGTCATCGTCCTCGCGAAAGGCGAGCCATGCCTCCCGCAGCTCCTGGTGCATCTGGCGGTTGAAGGCGTTGAGCACCTCCGGCCGGTTCAGCGTGATGTAAGCGATGCGTTCTCGCGTCTCGTAGCGTACGGCAGACATGCTGGCCTCCTCTTAAGCAGGGCTTGGCAGGGGTCGCTGGAAGGGTCTAGAACGCCGGGGCCACGTCGATCTCGCACTCGACCAGTTCCGCGTCCAGCCGGGTGTTCTCGATGAATGAGACGACGCGATCCAGCATCTCGCGGGCGTGCCGCCCATCGTTCGACACGCAGGTCACGCCGAGGGTGGCGATTTGCCAGCGGTCGTTGTCGCCCACCTCCGCCACCGCGACGTTGAACTTGTTGCGCAGCCGCGTCGTCAGCGAACGAACGACCTGGCGCTTGTCCTTCAGCGAGCCGTTCTCCGGCATGCGCAACCGCACCCTGCAAACGCCGACGGACATCTCGCTCACAACGGCGTCGTCTGGCGCGCCTCCTCCGGGACCGCTTCCGGCGGCGCGGCTGGCTCCGCCTCGGCCGGCTCCTCAGCCGTCGCGGCCGGCGCTTCGTCCGGCAGCTCCGGCAGGGGCGGCAGATCCTCAGGCCGCTGGAGCCCGAAATACTCCAGGAACCGAACCGTGGTAGCGAAGAGCGCCGGCCGGCCTGGGCTCGGCGCGCGGCCGGTCTCCTCGACCAGCCCGCGTCCGGCCAGAGTCGCTACGGCGTGGTCGGAGTTCACGCCCCGTACGGACTCGATACCAGCGCGGGTGACCGGCTGGCGGTAGGCGATGATGGCGAGCGTCTCCAGAGATGCGCGGGAGAGGCGGCCGAGCTCCACTTCCAGGAAGTGCTCGATGTAGGGCGCTGCCTCGGGCATGGTGGCAAGCTGCACGAGATCGCCATGGCGCTGGACGAAGAGGCCGCGGCCGTTCGTTGCGGCGGCGAGCTCCTCCACAGCCTTCTCAATGCCCTGGCGCGGCACGTTCAGGCTCTTCGCGAGTGCGCCGATCTCCTGCGGCTCCTCCGCCACGAAGAGCAGGCTCTCAATGACGGCAGGCAGCCGCTCAGGCGCCGGCCGGGCGATCCTCTGGGGGCGTTTCTGAAGCGTCATGGCTGGGCTGTACACCGCCGGTCGCGCCGGCATCCGGTGGGGCAGACGCCGTGCCCCCTGGGGCGGGCGGCTGCGGTCGCGTGAATGGACTCTGCGCCGGCTCTGGTGATGCCGCCGGCGGGCTCGCCGGCGGAGGAGCGGCCACACCGACATCGCCGCCCTGCCTGGCGGCTTCGGCCTGCTTGCTCACCCGCAGCGTGCGGTAGTAGAGCCTCGACTCGGGCGGCCCGTTGAGCGTCACTCCCATCCGCTCTTCCAGAAGCTGCTTGGTGCGCGCGCAGGCCTCCTCCGTCGTCGATGAGAGATCGGCCTCCTCGCCCACCTGCAGCTCCAGCGCCACTTGGGCCTTTGCGCTCCTCGACGTGACCTCCACGTGCACCTCGCGAAGCTGCGGCATGATTCGCAACTCCTCAGTCACCCGCCTCGCTACCTCATCGGTATCGATGCGGGCCGTGCCGCCGCCGGGCAGCTTCACGTTCAAGGTGCCCGCCGACGAAGGGGTCACCTCGTAGATCATCAAGGCCAGGCCGAGCAAGATCAGGATCAGGCCGCCGAAGGTGATGATCAGCTGGGATGAGGTCTCGTTGTGGTCGTCCATATAGCCGGCGAGATCCTGGATCCATTCGATACTCTGGTCAGGCTCCGCCCACGTCAGCAGCACGACCACCATGACCAGGAAGATCCAGACGAGCGCCCCGGCGATAATCAGCGCGCGGTTGGTCGCGTCCATCGTTCGTATTGTCTCCCGGCCCGCTTGCGCAGGCCATGCTCAGAAGGGGCTTTCGACTGGGCGCACGCGTGAGGCGTGCAGCGCGGAATGAGGCGGCGGGCGTGAGTAACAGCCACGGCTCGCAGCCATCATACCGCATCCCCTGCCAGAGTCAACGCGTCGTGGCCAGGCTATGGTACGAACGAGTCGGTTCGCTTGCGCGCCCCGCTAGCCGCAGACGGTAAAGCCACAGACGGGGCAGCAGGCGCATCCTTCGCCGTAGACGAGGGGCCCGCCACAGTCAGGGCAGCGGTGTCGCTTCATGCTGAGCTCCAATCGCACACTTGTTCTGTTTGGAGTTCAGCATATCAGAACGTCTGTTCTTCGTCAACCCCGCCGGCTAGCTAGCGAGCCACGCGATGAGCTCGCGCACCTTGCCGGTCAGCCACGAGAGGCGCTCGCGGTCCATGACGAGGAGCCCGCCGATGACGAGGATGGCCAGTCCAAACTCAGGCATGACATGGCTAGGATACCACGTGCGCCCCTAAGCTGCCTGATCGCTGGGAGAAGTGACGCGGCCTCTCCCAAGATCGCCCGCGGATCTATGCGGCGCGTTGGTCTACTGACTGTTCCCGCGGCAGGAAGCGGCTGCCAAGGAAGTAGGCGTGGCGGATGCCCGCGACGGGCGCGGCGAACACCGCGAGGCCCCAGAGGCCGACGATGTGGTAGGCCGTCGCCGTCGCCATCGCCGCCAGCCCGATGATGAGGTACTGCGGCAACATCCACCCGTACCGTTTCCGCCATGCTGGAACGATCGGCTCACCATTGCTCAGCGCGATCGCCGTCGCGACGAGCGCGGAGTTGATCGCGTAGTTGGCCAGCGCCCCGAGGAGGGCCGGCACCAGTACCACGGGCCAGGCCTCCGGCGTCGCAGGATCCCCGTAGAGCTCAAAGATCGCTGCGAACGCCGCCCCCGCCAGCGTATACGTAGCGGCGTTGTAGGCCCGCTTATACCACGCCGCATCGCTGCGGAGCTGGCCAATCAGCACGATCGCCGGCGCCACCAGCGCAACACCCCAGAGGCCACCCAAGATCGCTGCGGCCAGCACCGCCACAACGCCGACCGAGATGTGGCTATCGAACAGGCCGACGGCGTACCGCTCCGCCAGCGCGCCCAGCGCGAGCAGGAGCAGGAGCACCTTCAGGTCGTCGCTGGTAGCGCCGCTCACGCCGTAGGCGAGCACGGCCAATCCCGCGATAGTGACCAGAGCGACCCAAGTCCAGAGACGACGATCCGGCCTGTTCGACTCCACGATTCCGAACTCCAATCTTACGCGCGCTGCGAGATAGAGAGGCGCAGACTGTCGTCTAGTTCTCTACAAGGCCACCCCAGCGGATACCGCCCCAGCGGATGCCCTCGAAGCTGAGGCCGCCCCAGCGGATGCCATCGAAGCTGACGCTACCCCAGCGGATGCCGTTCCAGTCCACGGCGCCCCAACGGATGCCGTTCAGCTCCAGGCCGCCCCAGCGGATGCCGTCGAAGTTGGCGTCACGCCAGACCATGCCCGCCAGGTCCGCGTCGGCCACGCCGGCGGCAGAGAGCAGGATGTAGCTGGGCGTGAGGCCGTCATCCGTGCTTTGCAGCCCTCCGCTAAAGGCGATGGCCTGATCCGCCCGCACCTCGAGACCCTTCTGTCCGTTCACCGCTCCGGCCGTCTCAGAGAGGACGTACTTCACCTGCCCCGGCAGCCAGTCCGGATGCGCTTCGCGGATCAGAGCTACGACACCGCTGACGACGCCGGCGGACATCGAGGTGCCGCTCATGCGAAAGTAGCTGCCGTCGACGACATGATCCGGATGCGCAGTGGCGAGCACGCTCAAGGGATCGATATTCGAGATGAGATTCCTGCCCGGCGCCAGCACATCCGGCTTGAGGAACCCGTCTTGCGTTGTGCCGCGACTGGACCAGGAGGTAATCGCATCATCCGACTGCTTCGCCGTGCCCCGGTCGTCCACGGCACCGACGACGATGACGAACGGGTCGTTCGCGGGGGGATAGAAGACAGCATCCGCTGCCGTGCCGAGGTTGCCCGCGGAGACGACGACTGCGACGCCGTGGAACCAGAGCAGTTCCACCGCTGCGTCCAGCGGGTCCACCAGATAGCTCTGAGCGACCGAGGAGGTGAGCGAAAGGTTCACCACGCGGATGTTGTGGATGTTGCGATTGTCGTCCACCCACTCCAGGCCGCCCAGGAGGTCGCCTATCGTCGCGTTGCCCTGAGCGTCACCGATCTTTACGTCCACCAGCTTGACTCTCGGCGCAACGCCCGCGTACCGATTGTCTGAGAAGAACGAGCCGTCGCCGCCGACGATGCCTGCGACGTGCGTGCCGTGGCCGTAGCCATCCTCCGTGCTTGTCGTAGTGGAGTTGGCCGCAACCTCGACAACCACTCGCTCAAGCTGTCCGAAAGCGAAATCTGGGTTGTCATCATCGCTGATTCCGGTATCGACGACGGCGACCGCAACGCCGTCACCGGCGTAGTCCTCCCAAACGGCGGTAGCGCCGACCGCGGCGGGGAAGGTGTTCGCCAGCTTCCGAGGATTCGGCAGCGGCTCGTTCCCCTTGCCTGCGGAGAGGAGCGGCGCGTCCAAGCTGAGCCAAACGACATCGCTCTGCCGAGCAAGGGCGTTGAGGCTGTCCGCGGGAATCGCCACATCGAGCGCAGGGATGATGTGGAACTCACGCTCTACAGTGCCGCCCGCTCGTTGGACGAAGGCCAGCAGATCGTCCGGCGTGCCGTCGTGCTGGACGATAAGCGGTACGGGTTCAGCCGGATGCTCCTCAGTCCACGCCGCAACCGCAGCGTGTACCGGCAGCGCCTCGTCCGAGGCCGTCAGGCCGCGAACCAGGAAGGCCGCCGCGAGGAGCAGACCGATGAGAAGGGGGATCCGCCAAACGTGGGAACCCTCTGCTGTGCTTGCTCGTATCGTGGATGCACCTCCCGCAATGCGAAGGCCCACCGCCTTCAAGCGGTGGGCCGAAGGCTCCGAAAGGTTTCCGGCAGCCCGGCGGTCGTTCCCCGGAGCGGGGGGCAGACCCGTGGCTTTGCGTCCCCGGCTTTCGCCAGGTTTGCCCTTATCGGAGTCGCCTCTTGAGTTGTCCAGCGATGCCCTAACGCTTCGCCAGTACTACCATCGGCCTATACCGAAAGATTCTGTGGCCCTTCTTGAGAATCAATATTCACCAGCGCAAGTTCGGTGGATAATTGCAGGGCAGTGAGCAAGGCGCTGCGACTGTGCCGACCTTCAGGTCGGCCCCTACGAAGGTGGCATCGTCCTCCGGGCCAGCTCCGGCCTGCCCGACCACTGCCAGGCGAGGTTCGTCCGGCTCACGCCCATCAGCATCCCATGGAGCGAGGACGGGTGGATGAAGAGGCCTTGCGGGTTGGGGTCGTCACTGCGGCCGGCCCAGCGCGCGTCGCGGCGCTTGAGCCGGCCGATGATCGCCGGCACGTCGGACGTCTCCACGTAGCACATATAGATTGACTGGCCGTGCTTGGTCGCGAACCGCCCCATCGGGCGCGAGGCGTCGGTGATCTGGGAGAGCTCGATCCGGTCGAGGCGGGCGGGCGGGTCGAAGAGCGTCAGCTGGCCGGTGTAGCCGTACTGCTTGCTTGCGATAGGAGAGAACTTCGACGCGTCCAAGCCGAACGCCTGCGTGTAGAACGCGGCCGCCTGCTGGTGGTCGTCCACCACGTTAGTGACCTCGTAGAGCCAGTTGATGAGACCCACCGGCTCACGCTCTTGCCAGGGAGTGACGACCATGCGCATGCCGGCGGTGGCGTCCGGCTCGATGTAGAGCTGGCCGCCCTCCTCACGCCAGGCCACGTTGTGCGACGTCAGACGATCGCACAGCGCGGAGAGATCGCTCGTGGCAAAGCCGCCGGCGAAGATCCCTTCGCCCCAACGCTCCAGGTGCGCCGCGACGGGGCCGTCCCCCGCCGGCTCCAGCAGCTCGAACTCACTCACGCCCGCCTGCACCACGGTGCGCTTCGCCCGCAGCAGCTCGCTCGCGTCCTCGCGCACCTTCTGCGCGCCCAGCAGCTCGGCGAACGTCTCTTCAGCGGCAGCGCGGTCGCGCACGGCAAGTTGCATTCGGTCGATACGGGTCAGCATCGTCACACCCTCCTCGCAGGTTGAACCTGGGAATGCGGCACAAGCGTAGAGCGGCGTCGTGCCGCCGTCAAGCGCGCCTCCTCTAGCCATCGCGCGCGTTTGCGCGATAAGCTGATGCCGTGGAGAGTGACGCCGACCCCGCCGCGCCCCCGCCAGCGCCATCGCGCGCGGTGACGATCTACCAGTGGGTGCAGGACCATGCGCCGAAGAGCCGCGCTGGCCGGCTAACGCTTGGAGCCCTGATCGTCGCCCTCGTGATGATCCCATCGATCGGGCTGCTCATCCTCCCCATCTGGGTCGACCTGAGCGAGGACCGCTTCGCGGCGTTCGGCCTGGGCGGCGTGTTCCTCGCGAATCTCGCCAGCACGGCCACCGTCTTCATCCCGGTGCCCGGACTCACCGCGGCTGGACAGGCGCTGATCATCTCGCAGGGCGCGACGCAGAACCCGATCGCGGTGGGGCTCCTCGGGGGCACCGGCATGGCGTTGGGAGAGGTGACCGCCTACGTCGCCGGCGTCGCCGGTTCGGAGGTGGCACGCGAGGGGGAGATCCAGGTGCCGCGGCTGATACGACCGGCGGTGCTGCGAGTGATCCGCGGCGTGAATTGGCTGATGGCGCGCTACGGCTTCATCACCCTCCTCGTCCTCTCGGCGATCCCCAACCCAGCGTTCGAGTTCGCCGGAATCACCGCGGGCG
>JADFNZ010000108.1 GCA_022563135.1 Chloroflexota bacterium
TGGAGGCGAAGGTCGTCGGCCAGAAAGAAGCGATCACCTACATCTCAAAGGCGGTGCGCCGCTCGCGCGCCGGTCTGAAGGACCCAAAGCGTCCCATCGGCGTCTTCATGTTCCTCGGACCGACCGGCGTCGGCAAGACCTACCTGCCGAAGATGCTGGCGGACTTCATGTTCGGCAGCGAAGACGCGCTCATCCGGCTAGACATGTCCGAGTTCATGGAGAAGCACAACGTCTCCCGCCTCGTCGGGGCGCCGCCCGGCTACATCGGGTACGACGACGGCGGCCAACTCACGGATACCGTTCGCCGTAAGTCCTACTGCCTGATCCTGCTCGACGAGATCGAGAAGGCGCACCCGGACGTCTTCAACATCCTGCTCCAGATCTTCGATGACGGCCACCTGGCCGACGCGAAGGGCCGCAAAGTGGACTTCCGCAACACGATCATCGTGATGACCAGCAACGTCGGCTCCGATCTCATCCGCAAGGAGACGATGCTGGGCTTCAAAGTGCACCAGGACGAGGCGAAGACGGCGGAAGGCCAGTACGACAAGATGAAGGAGAAGGTGCTGGAGGAGCTAAAGCGCGTCTTCCGCCCTGAGTTCCTCAACCGGCTGGACGCCACGGTCGTCTTCCACGCGCTCGCCAGGGAACACATCCGCATCATCGTGGAGCTCCAGCTCAAGGAGGTGGAGCAGCAGCTCAGCGAGAAGGGCGTCAGCCTTGATGTGACCGACGCGGCCAAGGACTGGCTGGGCGAGAAGGGCTACGATCCCATCTTTGGCGCGCGGCCCCTCCGCCGCGTCATCCAGGACGAGATCGAGGATCGCCTCTCCGACGCGCTGCTTGAGAGCCGCTTCCAGGAGGGCGACCGCGTCCTCATCGACGTGGAAGGCGGCGAGGTGATCCTGAAGAACGCCTCCGAGCCCGCGATTGCCTAGCACAGGCACGGCAGCATACGCGCGAGGCAGGCCTGTCGGCCTGCCTCCTCTCATTCCGCGCTCTCGCAGGCACGACGGCGTGATCGCGCCTACATTGAAGCTGAACGGATGCTCTGGTATCATCCCCGTAACCGAGAGCGAACGAACGTTTTAACCGTGCGGAGCAGCCGAAGCAGCGTGCTATCACCATGAATCGAGTCGTTCTCACGATAGGCGGCGCCATCGGCGCGCTCCTCCTGGCCGTGGTCGTGGTCGTCGTCGTGCTCGTCGCCGGCGGTGGCGACGAAGACGACGGGAGCGTCAGCGGGCCAACGCCGGACGAGACGAGTGAGAGCGATACCGGCGAGCGTGCCAGCGGCGAGCTACGCCTCGTCGCGGCGGAGCCGCTGACGCTGGACCCGCACCTGACGACGGACGTCAGCTCCGCGCGCTACATCGTCGAGATCTTCGGCGGCCTCCTCACACTCGACACGAACCTGAAAATCCAGCCTGACCTCGCGGCCGAGATCCCCACCGAGGAGAACGGGGGCAAGGTCACAAACGCGGACGGCACCGTCACCTACACATTCCACCTGCGGGAGAATCTGCTCTTCCACGACCGGAAACCTGTCTTCGCGGAGGATGTGGAGTTCTCACTGGAGCGCGCGGCCGACCCGAACACCCAGGCGCTGCTCGCATCGTTCTTCCTCGGCGACATCGTCGGCGTGACGGAGAAGCTGCGCGGGCAGGCCAACGAGATCAGCGGCGTCGAGGTGATCGACAGCCTCACGATCGCGATCACGATCAAGGAGGACCGACCGACCTTCCTCTTCAAACTCACCTACCCCACCGCATTCGTCGTCGACCGGAGGCAGGTGGACGACCGCAACTGGACGCGCAATCCCAACGGCACCGGCCCCTACAAGCTCGACGAGTGGCTCTTCGGCCAGCGCATCGTCCTGGAAGCGAACGAGCGCTATCACCTCGGCGCGCCGAAGATCCAGACCGTGCGCTTCCTGCTGGCCGGCGACGCGATCGTCCTCTACGAGGCCGGCGACATTGATGCCACGGGCGTGCCGGTGAGCGAGCTGGAGCGCGTGCGTGACCCGGCCGACCCGCTCAACGCGGAGTACCGCGGCGGGCCGGACTACAAGGACCTGTCGGTCTCCTACATCGGCTTCAACACCAACGCGCCGCCGTTCGACGACCCGCTCGTGCGGCAGGCGTTCGCCGCCGCCGTCGACCTCGAACGGATCGTGGGCGCGCTGCTGGAGAACGCCATCCCGGCCGCGAACAGCATCGTCATGCCGGGCCTGCCCGCCTACAACCCGGACGCCCACGCGCCTACGTTCGACCCGGAGCGCGCGCGCCAACTGCTGGAACAATCCAGCTACGGCGGCCCGGAGGGATTGCCCGAGATCAGCCTCGCGTCGACCGGCGCCGGCGCCACCGCCGGCCCCACGACGCAGGCGATCCTGGAGGACTGGCGGCAGCACCTGGGCATCGAGGTGGTGCCGGAGCAGACGGACGCCGCCACCTTCTTCCGCGATGTGGATGAGGGGCGCTACCAGATGTTCCTGCTCGGCTGGGTGATGGACTATCCGGACGAAGATGACCTGCTCAACTTCTTCTTCGACAGCGAGAGCCCCGGCAACAACACGGCGTACGAGAACCCGGAGGTCGATGCGCTCCTGCGCGAGGCGCTCACGGAAGGCGATCCCGAGCGGCGGGTGCAGCTCTACCAGCAGGCGGAGCAGATGATCCTGGATGACGTGCCCTGGTTCCCGCTCTTCTTCGGCCAGAACCACGCGCTGGTGAAGCCGTACGTGAAGAACTACATCATTCCTCCGGCCATCGTGCCGCGGCTCCGCTTCATCGAGCTCGAGTAGGCGGCCGGCTCCGCCATGCAGGGCCTCGCCGGCTTCATCCTCCGCAGACTCCTCTGGCTCCCCATCGTCCTGCTCATCGTCTCCTTCTTCGCGTTCGTCATCGTCCGGCTCGGCCCCGGCGACTACGTCGATATCCAGATCGGCCAGCATAGCGACCCGGAAACTACGGCGCGAATCAGGGAGGCAGAGGGGCTGAACGAGCCGATCATACCGGTCACCGTGGATGGTGACGCGCCGTTCGTCCACGTTCACAAGACGAACCAGTACAGCGTCTACGTGTGGAATCTCCTGCGGCATGGTGACTTCGGCGAGAGCGCGACGATCTATCGCGGCGTAGGCGTCTGGGAGATCATCTGGCCGCGCATTCTCGTCTCCATGCAGCCCGGCATTATTGCGCTCGTGGTCGCCTTTACGGTCGGCACCACGGTGGGCATCTTCGCCGCGCTGCGCCAGGGGACCTGGCTGGACCCGTTCGCCGTCAGCACCTTTCTCTTCTTCCAGTCCGTCCCGATCCTCGTGGTGCTGCCGTTCCTGATGCTGGTCTTCGTCGTCCAGCTCGGCTGGCTGCCGGCGGCGGGCTGGGAGGGACCCAGGGTCGACGTCGGACCCGGGGACCCCGTGGCGCTCGGCATCTTTAGCCGCCACATCATCCTGCCCGCCATCGTGCTATCGCTGCCGGGCGTCGCCGGTATCGCGCGGCTCGTGCGGGCGACGACGCTGCAGGTGCTGGGCGAAGACTACGTGCGCACCGCGCGGGCGAAGGGCCTGCGAGAGTTCACCGTGGTGAGCCAGCACGTCGCCCGCAACTCGCTCCTGCCGCTCGTCACCATCGTCGGGCTCTCGCTCGTCACGCTGCTCGAGGGCGCCTTCTTCACGGAGACGATCTTGGGCATCCCGGGCATCGGCCGCCTCGGCTTCCAAGCCGCGACGAGCCGCGACTACGACCTCATCCTGGCGCTCGTCCTGATCCTGGCATTCGCGTTCATCGTCGCCAACCTGATCACGGATATCGCCTATACGTTCATCGACCCGCGGGTGCGCTACAGCACGAGACGGGACGCCTGATGGCGCACGCAACGGATGAGCCGACCCCGGAGGGCCCGTTCCGCGAGCAGGCGCGGCTCAGCCCGTGGGGCCAGGCGTTCCGGCGACTGCTGAGGAAGCGAATCGCGGTCATCGCGCTTACGGCCATCGCGCTCTTCTACGTCGTCGGCCTCTTCGCCCCCCTGCTCGCCCCACGGGACTTTCGCTCGCAGGACCTCGAGCATAAGAACCAGGGGCCCACCCTGCAACATCCGCTCGGCAAGGACGATCTGGGGCGCGACCAGCTCAGCCGCGTGATCTGGTCGGCGCGAACGACGACGATCGTCACGGTTGCGACCGTCATCGCGGGAAGTCTCATCCTGGCCGTCGGCCTCGGGCTCCTCTCGGGCTACGTCGGAGGCATGGTCGATACAGTGATCATGCGGGCCGGGGAGGTGTTCGCGTCGCTGCCGGGCCTGCCGATGCTCATCTTGATCAACGTCGCAATGCGCCCTCAGGCGGAGCGCTTCGTCGACTGGCTCGAAAGCCACATCTCCAGCGATGCGCTGCGCGCCGGATTCGAGAGCCAGTCCGGGCCGGAGTTTATCTTCCTCATTCTGCTCGGCCTCTTCGTGGCGGGAAGCCTCGCCGGCCTGGCAGCGTTCTTCATCGCCGGAGAGGGGCGGCGCAGCGGCGCCTGGCTCATTCCGGTCTTCGTCTCCGCTTTCACGCTCCTGATCCTCTGGGGATTGGACGAGATGGTCTTCCCCACCCCGGGGGCCTCCAGCTACTTCCTGATCTTCGGGGCGCTGGCGCTCTTCTCGTGGGTCGGCGGGGCGCGGGTGATCCGCTCGCAGGTGCTGGCGCTGCGTGAGACCGACTATGTACTCGCGGCCCGCTCTATGGGCGCGAGCACGTGGCGCATTATCACTTCCCACCTCCTGCCAAACGTAAGCCCGATCATCATCGTGGGCGTATCAGCGTCGCTCGGCGCCATCGCCGGCTCGGAGATCGCCCTCACCTTCCTCGGCGTGGGCGTGCGGGA
>JADFNZ010000008.1:0-17854 GCA_022563135.1 Chloroflexota bacterium
GGCGGCCCCAAAACGACCCAAGAATACGACAAGGACAACGGCAACGGCGGCGGTGGTGGCGGTGGTGGTGGCGGGTACGGCGGTCAACGAGGAGGCCGTGGCGGTAGCGGAAACGGCGGAGGCCGTCGCGGAGGCGGCGGTGGTGGTGGGTACGGCCGCGGCGGAGGCGGTGGCGGGGGCTACGGCGGAGGCCGTGGTGGCGGAGGCTACGGCGGAAGCCGTAGCGGTCGCGGAGGGGGCCCGCCGTCGAATAAGCCCGGCCCGATCAGGCAGTAACCCAAGCGAGACAGGCTTGCACGCCCTCACGCTGCTGAGGGCGTCTTGCTCTTCAGGGAGCGCGAACGAATGGCGATCCGGGTGGTAGTAAGTGGCACCGGCAATGTGGGGCGGGAGGTGCTCGCCGCGCTCGTAGGCGAACCGGACTTCGAGGTGGCCGGCGTGATCGAGAAGTTCTCCTCCGAAGAGGAGATCCCGCTCCCGGACGGGAGCGGGCGTGTGCCGCTCAGCGCGGAGCCCGCGGCGCTGCTCGAACGGGCGACGGCGGACGTCGTCATCGATTTCACGAACGCGGCGTGGACGCCCATCGTGGTAGACGCGGCGCTGGAGCGCAACGTGCGGCTCGTGATCGGCACGACCGGACTCTCGAACGACTGGCTGGACGGGCTCGCCACGCGCTGCAAGGAGCGAGGCGTCGGCGCCGTCGTCGCGCCGAACTTCGCCATCGGCGCCGTGTTGATGATCGAGATGGCGAAGCTGGCCGCCCGCTTTTTCGACTCAGCGGAGATCGTCGAGCTCCACCACGACCGCAAGGTCGACGCGCCTTCCGGCACGTCGCTCAAGACGGCGGAGGAGATGCTGGCGGCGAGGGGCAAGCCGTTCGAGCGCAACGTGCCGGAGAAGGAGACGCTGGCCGGCACGCGCGCGGGCGAGCAAGGCGGCGTCACGATCCACAGCGTCCGGCTCCCGGGCCTCGTCGCCCACCAAGAGGTGATCTTCGGCGGCAGGGGCCAGACGCTGAGCATCCGCCACGACTCGACAGGGCGCGACTCGTTCATCCCCGGCGTGCTGCTCGCGACGCGTGAGGTGATGCGCCGGAAGGAGCTGGTGCGCGGCCTCGCCTCCCTGGTGGGACTGGAGTAGGGTTCGGCGTAAGCCGTAATCCTGCCGGATGGCTCCCCGATAGGGGCCATTCGGCGGGCAACCTTCATTGACACAGGCGTGGCGCGCGCCCTAAAATCTACTTGATGACCTTTAGTCAGCGACTATTGCCTAGATTTGCGTAGGTTCTATGGCTACAACACCTGCCGCCGCCCCCGCTCCCTCGCAGAGCCGCTGGCTCACACTGGGAAGCGCATGCCGGGTGCTGGGGGTTGACGAGTCCACCTTACGGCGCTGGGCGGATAGTGGGCACGTGCGCGCCTTTCGCACGCCCGGCGGGCACCGGAGGTTCGCGGAGGCTGACCTCCAGGAGCTGATTGCCGGCCGCGCTCCCGGCGACCAGCCGTACCATGAGGTGGGCGAACTGGCGATCACCCATATTCGCAGGCAGCTCCAGCGGCGGCCGGCCCGAGACGCTCCTTGGTACGCCAATGTGAACGAAGAGATCAAAGACCGGCTGCGTCCGCTGGGCCGCCGCCTGGCCACCCTGAGCGCGGATTACCTGGGCCGCCGGCACCGACGGGCGGGTCTGCTGGAGGAGGCGCGATCGCTCGGCCATGAATACGGCCGGGAGCTCGCCGCGACCGGCCTGGCGCTGGCGCAGGCCGTGGAGGCGTTCATCTTCTTCCGCCGCAGCCTGGGTGACGCCACGCGACAGGCCGCCCAGAGCCAGGAGCTCTCCGTTGCCGACGCGCTGAACGCCTGCGAGCAGGTGACCGGGCTGGCGGACCAGGTGCTCGTCGGCCTGACGGAGGCGTACGAAGAGAGCCGGGCCGCGGCCGGCTGAGGCCGCCGCGAGTCTACGAGAGGAAGCCGAGCATGGGCTACTATCCGATGTTCGTCGAACTGGAAGGGCGGCGCTGTCTCGTCATCGGCGGCGGGGCGGAGGCGCAGCGCAAGGTGGAAGGGCTTCGCGCGGCCGGAGGTGACGTCATGGTGATCTCGCCGAAGCTGACGCGCGATCTGCAGCGGATGCTTGCCGAAGGCGAGATCGACCACCACCAGCGCGATTATCAGGAAGGCGACCTAGAGGGCTACGAAATCTGCATGGTGGCGACGGACGACGGCGAAGTAAACGCCGAGGTTTCGGCGGAAGGCAAGCGCCGCCGGGTCTGGGTGAACGCCGCGGACGACACGAAAAACTGCGATTTCATCCTGCCTTCCGTCATCCGGCGCGGCCTGATCACGCTGGCCGCGTCCACCGGCGGCGCCAGCCCGGCCCTCGCGCGCAGGTTGCGCGAGGAGCTGGAGGCCTACCTGACCGAGGAGATGCCTGCCCTGGCGGATCTCCTGGGTGAAGTGCGCACGGACCTACGGTCGCGCGGCATCGCGCCGGGGCCAGAGGTGTGGCAGGAGGCGATCGACGAAGACCTCCGCGTGCTGCTGGCGCAGCGCAAGCATCGCCAGGCGAAGGCGCGTCTGCTCGGCGCGCTGGGCGCCGGTGATCTGGTGGAGGAGCTTGTGGGCGCCGAGAGCGGGCGCGATCACGCCTAACGAGAGAGGGAAGGACGCAGGAGCGAGCGGATGGATATCACACTGGTAGGCATCAGTCACAAGACCGCCCCGGTCGCGGTGCGCGAAAGCGTCGCGTTTGGGCTGGAGGAGCTGCCGCAGGCGCTGCCGCGCTTCGGCGGCGCCACGGTGCTGCTCTCTACCTGTAACCGCACCGAGGTCTATCTGGCTGCTCCCCATGTCATCACCGCGAATTCGGTGATCGCCCTCCTGCGCGAGCTCAAGGGCGCGACGGACGCGCCGGAGGAGGCGTTCTATCACCTCACCGGCCTCGACGCCGCGCGCCACCTCTTCGGCGTCGCCGCCGGCATCGATTCGATGGTGCTGGGCGAGTCCGAAATCCTGGGGCAGGTACGCAGCGCGTTTACCGCCGCCCTCGACGCGGGCACCTACAACGCCACCGTTTCGCAGCTCTTCCACAGCGCAATCCGGGTAGGCCGGCGCGTTCGCACGGAGACCCAGATTGGGCGGCACGCGGTCTCAATCAGCTCCAGCGCCGTCGCGCTGGCGCGCAACACGCTGGGCGATCTGGCGTCCAAGACGGTGCTGGTGGTGGGCGCCGGCGAGGCGGGCCAGATCGCGTCGCGCAGCCTGACCCAGAGTGGCGCCTCGCGCCTGCTCGTGACGAGCCGCACCGCCGAGCGAGCGCGGGAGCTCGCCGCCAGCCTGGGCGGGGAGTCCGTGCCATTCGACGACCTGGGCAAGGCGATGGCGGAGGCGGACATCGTGATCAGCTCAAGCGCTGCACCGGACTTCATCATCGGCCCGCGGGAGGTGGTCCAAGCGACCGCCAACCGCAACGGGCGACAGCTCTTGCTCATCGACATCGCCGTGCCGCGCGACGTGGACCCGGCGGTGCGGGAGCTCCCCAGCGTACACCTCTTCGATATCGATGACCTGCAGGCACATGTAGACCGTAATCTGGATACGCGCCGGCAGGAGGTCGCCAAAGTCGAGGGCATCGTCGACGCTGAGATCGTTCGCTTCGGTCAGTGGCTGCGCGCGCGCGGCGTCGTCCCCACGGTCGCAGAGCTGCGGGCCCGTGGGGACAGCCTGTGCGAGGCGGAGGTGGCCCGCACGCTGAAGCGCCTGCCCGATCTCAACCCGCAGCAAAGAGAGCGCGTGGCGGCGATGGCGAACGCGCTGGTCAAGAAGCTGCTGCATGATCCCATCGCCCGTCTCAAGGGCGAAGACGGCGAGCGCTATGTGGGAGTCACGCGTGAGCTGTTCGGCCTGGATGGGAACGCTCAAGACGCGCCGGCTGAAGGGCCGGGTCCCGAAAACGGGGACTGAGCCCGTGGCCGGCCGCACCCTCACCATCGGCACTCGTGGCAGCCGGCTCGCTCTGCGTCAGACGGAGCTCGTGCGAGAGGCGCTCCGCGGCCGGCGGCCGGAGCTGTCGTTCGAGGTGCGCCAGGTGCGTACGGCGGGCGACCGCGATAGAACGGCATCCCTGAGCGAGATCGGCGGCCAGGGCGTCTTCGTCAAAGAGCTTGAGGCGGCCTTGTTGCGACACGACGTGGACCTCGCAGTGCACAGCCTGAAGGACGTGCCGTCGGAGATCGCGGACGGACTGGTGCTGGCCGCGATCCTGGAGCGGGAGGACCCGCGCGACGCGCTGGTCTCCCGCGACGGCACCTCGCTGGACAGCCTGCCTGCGGGCGCCCGCGTGGGTACGGGCAGCGCCCGCCGCGCGGCCCAACTCCTCGCACACCGGCCGGACCTGACGCCGGTGGACATCCGCGGGAACGTCGATACCCGTGTGCGAAAGGTAGAACACGGCGAGCTCGATGCGGCCGTCCTCGCCGTGGCCGGGCTCAAGCGCCTCGGCCTGCTTGAACGGGCGGCGGAGATTCTCGAGCCTGAAATTATGGTGCCGGCGGTCGGCCAGGGCGCGCTCGTCGTCCAGGCACGGGCGGACGACGAGGAGACGCTGATGCTGCTGCGGGAGATCGACCACCGCGAGAGCCGCCTCGCGTGCGAGGCGGAGCGATCCTTCCTGCGCCGCCTGGGCGGAGGCTGCCGCCTTCCGTTTGGCGCGCTGGCTACCATCGAGAACGACACGATCTCGCTTCTGGGCTTCATGTCGGACGAGGCGGGCGAGCGTAGATTTCGGTCGCAGGTTTCCGGCGCTGCCACCGAGCATGAGCGGCTGGGCGTGGAGCTGGCCGAGCGGCTGCTCACGGATGGCGCGGCGGAGCTGGTCGAAGCGGCGGAGACAGAATGAGCGAAGAGAAGGGACGCGTCTATCTGGTCGGGGCCGGGCCGGGCGACCCGGCGCTGATCACGCTGGCGGCCGTCGAGGCGCTCGCGAAGGCGGACGTCGTCGTGTACGACCGCCTGGCGAACCCGCAACTGCTTATGCATGCGCCGGCGCAGGCGGAGCGCGTCTTCGCCGGCAAAGGCCCGGATCAGCACACGATGAGTCAGCAGGAGATCAACGCGCTCCTCGTCGATCGCGGTCGCGCAGGGAAGCGCGTGGTGCGGCTGAAGGGCGGCGACCCGTTCGTCTTCGGGCGGGGCGGCGAGGAGGCCGAGGCGCTCGCGGAGGCGGGCCTCCCGTTCGAGGTCGTGCCGGGCGTCAGCTCGGCGATCGCGGCGGCGGCCTACGCTGGCATTCCGATCACCCACCGCGGCCTCGGCTCCTCCGTCGCCTTCGTTACCGGCCACGAGGACCCGGCGAAAGAGGAGCAGGATGTCGATTGGAGCAAGATCGCGACTGCCGTCGATACGCTGGTGCTGCTGATGGGCGTCGGCCGGCTCGCGCAGGTCGTGGAGCGGCTGATCGCGGCCGGACGCGTGGCCGAAACGCCGGCGGCAGTGATCGAATGGGGCACACTGCCCCGCCAGCGTACGGTCACGGGCACCCTGGGCGACATCGTCACGAAGGTTGCGGAGGCCGGCATCCGCCCACCCGCGATCACCGTCGTGGGAGAGGTCGTGCGGCTGCGCGAAACGCTGCGCTGGTTCGACACGCGGCCGCTCTTCGGCAAGCGCGTACTGGTCACGCGCACACGAGAGCAGGCGAGCGAGCTGGCGCGCGCGCTGGCGGAGGCCGGCGCGGAGCCTGTGGAGCTGCCGACGATCGAGATCAAGCAGCGATACGATGAGGCGAAGCTCAAGGCGGCTGCGGTTGCACTGAGCGAGGAGCGGTACGCCTGGCTCATCTTCACGAGCGCGAACGCCGTTGACATCTTCTTTGGCTTCCTGCGCGACCGCGGATCCGACGCGAGGAACGTGCGCGCGAGCGTCGCAGCGATCGGGCCGGGCACGGCCGCTGCGCTGGAGCGGCGGGGTATCGCCGCCGATCTCACGCCGGACTCCACCGCCTACACCGCGGAGGGGCTACTGGCGGCGTTCGATGAGCGCGGCGGCGTGCAAGGCTGCTCGGTGCTACTGCCCCGCGCTGAGGGCGCACGCGACGCGCTGATCGAAGGCCTCACGAATCAGGGCGCGACCGTCGATGAGGTCACTCTCTACGTCGCGGAGACTCCGCGCGATCCGGACGCTGAGGGCCTGCGGCGGCTGTGCGCGGGCGAGATCGACGTGGCGACGTTTGCCAGTTCGTCGGCGGTGCGCAACCTCATTGCGATGCTGGGCGACGACCTCGAGCCGCTGCGCCGCTGCGCGATCGCTTGCATCGGCCCGATCACGGCGGCGACGGTCGAGGAGCTGCTCGGCCGCCCGCCGGATGTGGTCGCGCCGGAGCACACGGTAGCGGGGTTGGTGCGGGCGCTGGTTGAGGCGACAGATGGCGCTAGACAGACGGCGGCCCCTGGGCTTAAATAGAACTACCCCACACACAAGGAGATCACAGACATGCGGCTGCACGATTACATCGACTACCGGGCCCGGGAGCATCCCGACGAAGAGTTCGCCGTTCAGGGCGACCGGCGCATGACCTATCGGGAGGCGGCCGCCGAGGTGAACCGGGTGGCGAACGCGCTCATCGGCGCGGGACTTCAGCTAGGTGACCGCATCGTCGTGCTCTCGAAGAACAGCATCGAGTACGCGGTGCTCTATTACGCCTGCTCGAAGGCGGGCGTGGCGCCGGTGCCGCTGAACTATCGGCTGGCCGCCCCGGAGTGGGCGTATATCGTGAACGACTCCGGCGCGAAGCTGCTCATCGCCGCCGATGAGTACGTCAACGCGGTCGATGGCATCCGGAGCGAGCTCGGGAACGTCGAACGCTTCGTCGCGTTCGGCGACGCCGGGATGGAAGGGTGGGACGGCTACCGCCAGTTCGTCGCCGGACAGCCGGAGACGGCGCCGGAGCGGGCGCGTGAGGTGTCGGAAGACGACGACGCCTACCAGATGTACACGAGCGGCACCACGGGCCGGCCCAAGGGGGCAGTGCTGACGCACAGTGCGGTGCGGGCGCAGCTCTCGCAGGTCACCATGCTGATCCAGGCCGCTCCCGGTCAGCGCGGCCTGATCGTCGTACCGATGTATCACGCGGCCGGCGCGGTGACGACGTTCGTCACCGTCTACTGGGGCGGCTGTCTCTACATCCAGGCCGACTTCGACCCCTTCGAGTGCGTCCGTGCCCTGGACGAGGAGCGCGTCGTCACGACGACGCTCGTGCCGGCGATGATCCAGGCGATGCTCGTCCACGTGCCGGACATTGGCAAGCGGGAGTTCAAGGACCTGCGGCAGATCACGTATGGCGCCTCGCCGATCGCGGAAGAGACGCTGCGGCGCGCGATGGACCTCTTCAAGTGCGACTTCGCGCAGGCGTACGGCATGACCGAGACGACCGCGGTGCTCACCTACCTCTTCCCGGACGACCACCGGCGCGCCGTCGCGGAGCAGCCGGACCTGCTGCTGTCGGCGGGACGTCCCGTGCTCGGCACGGAGCTCCGCATCGTGGACGAGGACGACAACGCTGTCGAAGGAGGCACGATCGGCGAGATCATCGCGCGCGGGCCGCAGCTCATGCGCGGCTACTGGAATCTGCCGGACGAATCGGCGGAGGCGCTGAGGGGCGGCTGGATGCACACCGGCGACGCCGGCACGATGGACGCCGACGGCTACCTCTACATCCAGGACCGCGTCAAGGATATGATCGTCTCCGGTGGCGAGAACGTCTACCCGCGCACGGTGGAGGAGGTGCTCTTCCAGCACCCGGCCGTCGCCGACGCGGCCGTCATCGGCGTGCCGGACGAGCAGTGGGGCGAGACTGTGAAGGCGCTCGTCGTCCTCAAGGAGGGCGAGAAGGCGACCGCAGAGCAGATCATGGACTTCTGCCGCGGCAAGCTCGGCGGCTTCGAGCGGCCCCGCTCGGTCGATTTCATCGCTGAACTGCCGCGCAACCCAACCGGAAAAGTGCTGAAGCGGGAGCTGCGCGAGCCGTTCTGGAAGGGCCACACTCGCCGCGTCGCGGGAGTGTAGACTGGTAACAATGGACTACCTCCAGTTCGATAAGCTGCCGGAGCTACGGAAGCCGACCTTCGTGGCGGCGTTCCGCGGCTGGAGCGACGCCGGCGAGGCGGCCACCCTCGCCATCCGCCACCTGGTCGAAGGCTGGTCTGCGGAGGAGTTCGCGCAGATCGATCCGGAGGAGTTCTTCGACTTCACCGTCGCCCGCCCGACGATCCGCATCACGGAGGAAGGCCAGCGCGGCCTGGAGTGGCCGTCGAACACCTTCTACTACCATCGCCGCGAGGACGCGGAGGAGGACGTGGTGCTCTTCCTGGGCACCGAGCCGCACCTCAAGTGGCGCGCCTTCACCGGCGCGATTCGTGACCTCTTCGAGCGGCTCGGCGGCGTCCGGCTGGTGACGATCGGCGCGCTCGTCGGCGCGACGACGCACACACGGCCGCCGCCCATCACGGGCTTCGCGACGGAGGAAGAGCTGCGCGGGCGGCTGGAGGCGATGACGATCACGCGCACGCGCTACGAAGGGCCGACCGGCATCGTCGGCACACTGCACGACGCCTTCCGCCGCGCCGGCCACTCCGCCGCGAGCGCCTGGGTAGCACTGCCACCGTACCTGGGAAGCGCGACGAACCCGCGCGGCGCGCTCGCGCTGCTGGAGACGCTCGACCGCCTCTTCGCCTTTGCGCCGAACCTGTCGATGCTCGCCCGCGCGAGCCAACGCTTCGAGAAGCAGGTGGACGACGCACTGGAGAACAGCCCGGAGATGCGCCAGTACCTCCAAGAGATGGAGAAGCGCATCGATTCGGGCATCACGGAGGCGGCGACGCCCGACATCGGCCCGCCGGGTGACCTGATCGGCGACCTGGAGGCCTACCTGCGCGAGCACCGCCAGGGCGGGTAACATTAGGCAAGGGGTGAGCTCATGGGCCTTACCTATCTAGACCTTGAGGTAGCGAACATCGGGAAGCCTGACGTCAGGGAGAAGCTGCGCTTCCTCGTCGATTCAGGCGCCGTCTACTCGGTGATACCTACTCCTGTCCTAAAGAAACTGGGCATTGAGGAGCAGGACGAGCAGGAATTTATGTTGGCGAACGGTGAGAAGATCGTCAGGAAGAAGGGCGGTGCGCTCTTTCGTTACGGTAAGCGTGTTGGTGTCGCCGACGTTGTGTTCGGCGAGGACGGCGACGCGACGCTGCTCGGGATGCTCACGTTGGAAGGCCTCGGCCTCGTACTTGACCCGCTAAAACGCGAGCTTCGAGAGCTGCCGATGATGCTCGCGTGAGGAATCCTGGAGTTCCTGCGATGCTTCATGGAGGAGTAGCAGTAACGACCTCGGTGGCCTTCGCGCGCTTCCGCCGGCTGCGGCGGAGCGAAGGGCTGCGGCGGATGGTGCGCGAGACGAAGCTCGCGCCGGAGGACTTCGTCTACCCGCTCTTCGTCGTCCACGGCCAGGACGTGCGCGAGGAGATCGCGTCCATGCCCGGCCAGTACCACCTCTCGCTCGATAAGCTAGGTGACGAGGCGGAGGAGCTGCGCTCGCTGGGGATCCCGGCGGTGCTCCTCTTCGGGCTGCCTGCGAACAAGGACGAACAGGGCTCCGAGGCCTACGCCGACGATGGCATCGCCCAGCAGGCGGTGCGAACGCTGAAGGCCGCCGATCCGGGGCTTGTCGTGATCACGGACGTCTGCCTCTGTGAGTACACCTCGCACGGTCACTGCGGCGTGGTGGTCGATGGTGAGGTGGACAACGACAGCTCGCTGGAGCTGATCGCCCGCACGGCCGTCTCCCACGCCCGCGCCGGCGCCGACGTCGTCGCGCCGTCGGATATGATGGACGGTCACGTCGCGGCGATCCGGGCTGCACTGGACGAGGAAGGCTTCGGCCAGACCGCGATCCTGGCCTACGCCGCGAAGTACGCGTCGGCGTTCTACGGCCCCTTCCGCGAGGCGGCGGAGTCCGCGCCGCAGTTCGGCGACCGGCGCGGCTATCAGATGGACCCGCTCAACGCCCGCGAGGCGCTGCGCGAGATCGAGGCGGACATCGCGGAGGGCGCGGATATCGCGATGGTGAAGCCGGCGCTCGCTTACCTGGATGTGCTGTCGCAGGCGCGGCAGCGCTTCGATCTGCCGCTGGCTGCGTACAACGTGAGCGGTGAGTACGCGATGGTCCACGCGGCCGCGCGCAACGGCTGGATCGACGGCCCGCGCGTCGCGCTGGAGATCCTCACGTCGATCAAGCGCGCCGGCGCCGACATGATCATCACCTATCATGCCAAGGAAGCCGCGCGCGCCTTGCAATAGTACGCGACCGCGTATCGAACGCTGGAAAGAAGGCCGAGATGTCGACCGTTGACTGTACCCGCTGCAACGAGAGCAAGGCGTCGCTGAGCGAACCGCCGATGGGCGGAGAGCTGGGCAATACCGTCGTTGAGCGTATCTGCGAGGAGTGCTGGACCGAGTGGCGGGAGACGTCGGCGAAGCTCATCAACCACTACGGCCTCAACCTGGGCGAACCTGCGCACAGGCAGCAGCTCCGCCGCGCGATGAAGGAGTTCCTCAGCCTGGACGGCGAGAGTTAGCCACAGCTAAACCAGACCAGCACAGATTTGGTCACCTCTGAAACAGCGGCCCTAGATTCTGTAGCGTGGTGTCTCACCAACACGTGCAGGATCGTAGGGCGAATATAAAGCCTGCCGAGTATCCACATCGAGAGCTGACGCGGGAGATCATCGCAGCGGCGATTGAAGTACATCAGAAGCTTGGGCGGGGCTTTCTTGAGAAGGTGTACGAGAATGCCATGGTCATCGAGCTCACAATTCGTGGATGCAGGGTAGTGCAGCAGGCCCCATAGAGGTTCGCTACAAGAATGAGACCGCGGGGACGTATTTCGCTGACCTTTTGGTAGATGATCTGGTCGTCTGCGAGCTCAAAGCGGCAGACGCGATTAGCCCTGCTCATCAGGCGCAATTTCTGAACTACTTGAAGGCAACGGGCATCAAGGTGGGGTTGCTGTTGAACTTTGGCCCGAAGCGTGTGGACGTAAAGCGGATGGTCTTCTAGGCTGCCACCGTCTCTTTCTGTGTCTATCTGTGTCGGTCTGTGGCTCTAAACCAGAGGCGGGCGTTCGCGCTGCGTCAACCTCGCGCGTTAGGCGTGTCTGTGCGAAGCTGAGTCTACCCATGGCGAAGCAGTACAAGCGCTCCCGTAAGGTCTTCGAGGCGTCCCGCGAGCTGATGCCGGGCGGCGTCAATAGCCCTGTCCGCGCCTTTCAAGCCGTCGGCGGCGACCCGGTCGTCTTCGCCTACGGTCGCGGGCCGCGCCTCTACGATGTGGACGGGAACGAGTACATCGACTACGGCCTCTCGTGGGGGCCGCTGATCCTCGGCCACGCCCACCCATCCGTCGTTCAGATCCTACAGCGGTCGGCGGAGCGCGGCACAAGCTTCGGCGCGCCGACGGAGCTGGAGGCGGAGCTGGCGAAGCTGATCATCGATGCCGTGCCCTCTGTCGAGATGGTGCGGCTCGTCAACTCCGGCACGGAGGCGACGATGTCCGCGCTGCGGCTCGCCCGCGCATACACAGGCCGCGACCGCATCGTGAAGTTCGAGGGCGGCTACCACGGCCACGCCGACGGCCTGCTGGTGCGCGCGGGCTCAGGCGTCGCGACGCTCGGCCTGCCGGACAGCCCGGGCGTGCCGCGGGCGTTCGCGGAGCTGACGCTGGTCGCGCCGTACAACGACGGTCAGGCCGTGCGCGCGCTGTTCGAGAAGTATCCGGAGGAGATCGCCGCGGTGATCGTGGAGCCGATCGCGGCGAACATGGGCGTGGTGCCACCCGCGGACGGCTTTCTCGCGGGCCTGCGCACCCTCACGCAAGAGCATGGCGCGCTCCTCATCTTCGACGAGGTGGTGACCGGCTTTCGCGTCGGCCTCGGCGGCGCGCAGGCGCTGTTCGGCGTGGAGCCGGACCTGACCTGCCTGGGCAAGGTGATCGGCGGCGGCCTGCCGGTCGGCGCATACGGCGGCGGGCGGGCGATCATGGAGCAGATGGCGCCGACCGGGCCCGTTTATCAGGCGGGCACCCTCTCCGGCAACCCGATGGCCGTCGCCGCGGGTATCATCACGCTGCGCATCCTCTCGAATGAAGGGGTGTTTGGCGTGCTGGACCAGCTCGGCGAACGGATAGCCGGCGGCCTGGCCGGCCTCGCCCAACGGGCGGAGGTGCCGGTGCAGGTGAATCGCGTGGGCTCCATGTTCACGCTCTTCTTCAGCGATGCCCCGGTGAGCGACTACGCCTCGGCGAAGAAGAGCGACACCGAGCAGCACGCCCGTTTCTTCCACGCGATGCTGGAGGGCGGTGTCTACCTGCCGCCGTCGCAGTTCGAGGCGTGCTTCCTCTCGCTCGCGCACATGGAGCGCGATATCGAAGAGACGCTCTCGATCGCGGAGCAAGCGTTCGCCGCTGTCTCCTCCGGCTAGCGCCGCGGCCTAGATCCCGAACCGTTCGTTGATCTGGCGGAGCCCGCGATAGAGCGGCTTGCCGAGCTGTTCGTACGCGGCGTCCTCCGTGAGCTGCGGGAAGCTGGTGGAGAAGGTGGGATAGATCTGGATCAGGTCGCGGAATGCCGGGAGCAGCTTCACCCCTTGATCCATGGCCAGCGTGAACTGGCCGATCATCTCGCTCGCGGCCGGCGCAAGGATGTGCGCCCCGAGGATCTTGAAGTCGCTGCCGGTGACGACCAGCATGCGCCCCTCGGTAGCGCTCTCTACGCGCGCCCGGTCGTTGTTGGCGAAGCGCCACTGAAAGACGCGTACTCCCTCCTCGCCATGCTGCTGGCGCGCCTCCTCCGACGTGACGCCGACGTGGGCCAGCTCCGGGTCAGTGAACGTCGCCCAAGGGATGAGCTCAGGCGCCTTGCGTGTGCCGGGGTAGAACATATTGCGGATCACGGTGGACGTCTCCGCGGCCGCGCTGTGGGTGAAGAGGAAGCGGCCGGCGGCGTCACCAACGGCGTAGATCGAGGGGACGGTGCTGCGCAGCGCGTCGTCGACGACGATGCCTTTCGGGCCGGCTTCGACGCCCGCCTGCTCCAGGCCAAGCTTCTCAACGTTCGCCTTCCGGCCCGCGGCCACGAGGATCTCCTCCGCGCACCAGGTACGCGGCTCGCCGCCCACCTGTCCTTCGAGCTGTTTGCCTCCCTCGCCCGGCCTGGCTCGCTCGAGCGAGACGCCGGTCTGCACGTCGATCCCCTCGTCACGGAGGACGGCGAGCAGCGTGTCGGAGAGCGATGGCTCATCGCGGACGAGGATGCGCTCCAACTGCTCGAGCAGCGTCGTCTTCACGCCGAGGCGGTGGAGCGCCTGGGCCATCTCCACGCCGATCGGCCCCGCGCCGACGATGATGAACGACCGGGGCGCGCGCTCCAGTCGAAAGAGCGTCTCGTTGGTGAGGTAGCCCACCTCCTCGAGGCCGGGGATGGGCGGCGCGGTCGGCCGGGAGCCGGTGCAGATGAGGATGTATCGCGCCGTAAGCGTCCGCTCGCCTGCCCGCACCGTGTGGCCGTCGACGATACTGGCCTCGTCGATGATCACGTCGACGCCGGATTCGCGAAAGCGCTCCGGGCTGTCGTCCGCGGCGGCGATCTCCTCCTGCTTCTGCCGGATGCGCGCGAAGATCTTGGCGGTATCGATCTCGATCTCCGTCGCCGGCAGGGCGAACCGCTCGGCACTCTGGATCGTGTGGGCGGCCTTGGCGCTGGCGATCAGCGCCTTGCTGGGCACGCAGCCCGTCCAGAGACAGTCGCCGCCGAGCCGGTGGCGCTCGATGAGAGCGGCCTTCAGGCCCAGGTTCGGCGCTACCTGCGCGGCAAGCAGTCCCGCCGACCCTGCGCCGATGATGGCGAGGTCGAACTCGTACTTCATGGGGCTCCTCCTCTACGCGGCCGATCGTAGCACGGATCACCAGCAGACAACGTTGCAGCGATCACGCGTTACTCTGCGACAGCCGTCGCGGCCTCTCGGGCCGCGGTCGCCGGGGCCGCTAACTGCCGTTCGACCAGGTCCGCCACCTGGAGCGCGGAGGCCAGGCTGATGTCGGTGAGGTTGTAGGGAAGATCGCGGGCGTCGCCGGCGAAGAAGAGGTTGGCGGTGGTCTGGGCCTTGGCGGGCACGCGGGCCGCGCCTTGTTGGTCGGGCGTCTGGCGCACCGCGGTCACCCGCGCACGTGGGAGCCGCCGCGCGACAACCACGGACTCGCGCCAGCCCGCGAAGTGGCGGTCCAGTCCTCGCTCCAGCTCGTCCTGCCGCCGCTCCTGGAGCCAGTCGTCGTCTGCCTCCTCCGGTGAGAGGTAGGCCATGGCGTGGAGGAGCTGGCCGCCCTCCGGCGCTAAGTCAGGCGTGACCTCGGAATGGAGGCTGAAGTAGAGGTCGTACGGGACGTCGAAGATGAAGGTTGCGTCCGTCCGCAGCCGCCGCGAGAAGCCGAGGTCCATGCAGAGCGCCCGCACGTCGCGCAGGCCGTGCCATCGCTCCAGCTCCTGGCGCAGAGGCGAGTCGGGCTCCGCCAGCCCCGGCGCCTCCTGAGGCGGGATGGTGAGCACGAAGGCGTCGGCCTCGAACCGGCGGTCCCCGGCGAGTATCGCCACAGCGCGGCCGCCTTCGATCAGGAGGCGCGATGCGGCCGTGCCGGTCGCGATCTCGCCGCCGCGCTCGCGCAGCGCTGAGGCGAACGCCTCGTACATCATCGACCAGCCGCCGCTCATGTAGCCGACGTAGTCCTTAACGAACAGCGTTCGCTGGAGATGGCGCAGCATGAATCGGGCGCTCAGGTCGCCGGCCGGCCGCGTGTAGCTGTTGAGTGTGGCGAGCGCAAGGCCAAAGCGGCGGACGGTGGCATCGCTCGTGCGCCGAGCCAGCCACTCGCCGAAGGTGAGGTCGCCGAGCTTGGCGGGATCGCTGTAGCGAAAGCTGAGCAGCAGCGGCAGCAGGCGCAACCGGCTCCGCAGCGGGAAGAGCGGCGTGGTGAGGATGTCCTGCGGCTTCGCGCCGAGCGCGCCCCAGCGACCGTCCAGGCTCCAGTACGATCGCTTGGGGTCTGGGTAGGGCGCCTCGATCGCGGGCCGGCCCAGCCGCTTCAGAACCTGGGCGAGGAGGCCGGTGTGCGGCCGGTAGATGGTGTGAGCCCCGTAGTTGAGGGTGAAGCCCTTATCGGTGTACGTGTAGGCGCGGCCGCCGAGCTGGTTGCCCCTCTCCAGCACGATGACGTGCCGTCCGCTCCTCGCCAGCAGCGCCGCGGTGGCGAGGCCGGCCACGCCCCCACCGATGACGACGACATCGTATCGCTCTGCCACCTTGCGCTCCTTCCCCCTTCCGGTCACCGCAGGCCGCGCGCGCTCCATGATACTGCACGGCCATCGCACCCGCCGTGCCCCGGTGGCTGCAGCCCGCCGCACTACGTTACCGAATACGGTATACTGTAATCCCCCGCTTGAGTGCCCCGCAAGCGATGATGCCCCGCCAGGGATGGATGCGCGCGATGGAAGTGAGCATCGGCGAGGTACTGTACCTCGTTCTGGTGATCGCCGTGGCCTGGTGGGCGTGGAGCGTGCTAAGCGAGCACTTCTAGGCTAGGGGGTCACCCCTGCCGCTCGCAGCAGCTCCGCGGCCCGCTGGCCCGCTGCATCATCGTCGAACGCCTCGGCGATGATGCGCGCCGTCTCCTCAGGCCGGAGCAGGAGCAGCGCGCCCTGGCAGCGTGTGCAGGAGACCGCCGCGTCGCCAAGCGAGTGCGTTACGATGCGAGCGGTGCCGATGCGCTTGAGCAGCACGAAGAGGCCCGCGCTCTCCCGTAGGCTGAGGTCGGTATTCACGGCTTGGCGGTAGGCGTTCCACACGCCCCAGAGCCGCCAGGAGTTCCATGGTGAGGAGAGCTGCGATACCAGCGCCTCCGCGACCTGCTGCTGCCGCTTGATCCGCTCGAAGTCGCTAGAGCCCTTGCGGATGCGCCCGTAGGCGACGGCGCGGTATCCGTCCAGGTGCTGCTCCCCCGGCTCGAAGAGCTGCGGGCGCCGCGTATGGTCGTCGTCGGAGTAGGTGGCATCGCGCAGGGTCTTGCGCACCGTGATGGTGACGCCGCCGGCGTCATCGATGATCTCCTGCGCGCCCCGCCAGTCGAAGACGATGTACTTGTCGATCTTGATCCCCAGGTTGCGCTCGATCGTCTCGGCCAGCGCGCGCGGGGCACGGCCGTCGTCGTCGCGCGACCAATTGAAGGAGTAGGCGGCGTTGACCCGTGTTCGCGTGGTGGAGCCGCTGGGCTGCGTGACGGCCATCATCGCGTCGCGCGGGACGCTGAGGATGGACGCGCGGTTCTTCCCCGGATCGATGCGCAGCAGCAGGATCGAATCGGCGCGGGAGGGGCCGTCTTGGTTCGGGCGGGCGTCGAGGCCCGCGATCAGGATCACCATCGGGCGGTCTGGTAGCCCGAAGATCCGTGGCGTGGAGAGGCCGGGGATCGGCACGGTGAGCGAGAGTCCCGCCGCGGAGACCGGCTGAACGATGGTGAGCAGCGCCAGGAACAGGTAGGCGACGAGCGCGATAGGAAGCGCGAGCCACCAGCGGCGCGGCCTGCGCGCAGGTGGTAGCGGCTCCAGCGGCGGCGGGCCGGATGACGGGTCGCCGGCCCGCGCGGCGTGCGCGAGGTCGTCAGGATCAGGAGGCGGGGGAAGCTGCGCCATACGTCCCCTTCAGCGTATTCCGGTGCTGGCGTTGTAGCAAGCGGCTGGATCCGGTTCCGTAGCGGAGAATACTTCGGTAAGATCATCGCCGACAAGAAGACCGGCCGCGTCCTCGGCGCGAACTACATCTGCCACAGCGCGGGCGAGGTGATCCACGAGGTCGCGCTCGCGATGAAGGCGGGCATCCACGCCCGCGAGATCGGCCAGACGATCCACGCCTACCCGACCATGGCGGAAGGCGTCCGCTGGGCCGCCACGGGCCTCGAATTCGATTAACGCTCACGCGATACGGCACTGTATCCCGGCTCTGACGATGAGCCTTTCGCCGCGCTATACTGCTGCGGGCTGAAGCCACGTTGGTATTTGGAGGCAAGCAGATGAGCCATGAGAAGCGTAAGTACTGGTCCGTGTTGACGCCGCTGCCGGCGCCGCTCCTCACGCAACAGGCGCAGCAGCTAGAAGCGCTGGGCATGGAGGGCGTCTTCGCGCCGCAGGTCTACGGCCCGCCGTTCGTCCCGCTCGCAGCCGCGGCGGCCGGTTCGTGCTGGGGCTCGGGCCCAGCGTCAAGGCCTGGAGCGAAGGCTTCTTCGGCATGCCGTACGGCAAGCCGATCGAGCACCTGCGCGAGGTGGTCGACATCGTCCGCTCGATCTTCACCAAACTCCACACGGGAGAATTGCGTGAGTACAACGGAAAGTATCATCAGCTAGACTTTCGGGACTATCAGCCGCTGGGCGAACCGCTGAGGACGGACAGCCCTATCTGGATCGCTGCGCTGCGGGGCCCGCTGCTCCGCTTCGCGGCCGAGGTGGCCGACGGCGTTATGGGCCACCCGATCTGGTCGGTCCAATGGGCGACTGAGCGTATGCCGGAGCAGATACAGCTCGGACTGGAGAAGGGCGGCCGCTTACGAGACGAGATCCAGGTGAACATCTGGCAGTTCGTCGCAATCAACGAGGACCCGGCGGTGGCGGTGGAAGATGCCAAGGCGACCGTTGCGTTCTACGGAGGCGCCGCCCAGTACGAGGAGCGGGTCCAACAAGCCCTGTCCAAGGAGCCCGGGGTTCTGTC
>JADFNZ010000008.1:17864-18191 GCA_022563135.1 Chloroflexota bacterium
GCCGCCCAGTACGAGGAGTACTTCGCGGCGCATGGCTTCCGTGACGAAGCGCGGCGGCTGCAGGCGGGCGTCCAGAGCGGCGACTACCTGAGCGTGGCCCACCTTGTGCCGGACGAGATGGCGCGCACATTCGTCGCCTGCGGCACGGCGGACGAGGTGCGCGAGAAGCTGGAGCCGCTGTGGCAGGTGGCGGACTCCGTCTGCTACGTGCCGCCGTCCTACGCGCTCGGCCCGGCCAAGCTGCTTGGTTACGCGGCGGCGATCGCGGAGACTTTCTACGGCCGGTAGCAGGCGTCGTTCGCTCTATATGAAGATATCGTTAACATT
>JADFNZ010000008.1:18201-20892 GCA_022563135.1 Chloroflexota bacterium
CGGGTCGTCCCCGTAATCGTCACGCTATCGATGTGGACGGTGGCGTTGCGGGCCAGGATCCCGACGGCAAACCTCCACTTTCGGAAAACACCAAACCCTAGCGCAACGAGGAAGGGGCCGACAAGGTTAAACAGAACGCCATTGAACCACAGGGCGACCTGCCATTCTGCCACCTCGCCTGGTGATACGACAGCGCATATTAGAACAGCCGGTACCGCTACATAGAGAAATGCGTTTCGAGTACTCGTTGGGATTGGAGATTCCGCACGTGGAGCTACGGTCAGCGATTGGCTATCTACCAGTTCTTTTGCCTCACTCGCTTCGATGGGCGTCGAAAGTGTTCTGAGAACGTAAACCGCCCTGCCTAGGACGGCTACTTTGTAGTATTCTCTGTCTTCGTCACGTAATAGTCGGAGGATAGAACCTTTGGTAACGCGAAACAATTCGGGTGAAGCTTCATCTGGTTGCTGACGAGCGGCGCAAGTCTGCCTTACTTCAACGTGGTCTTTCACCTGCCCCTCCAAGTGCTCGCTATCATACATTATCCAGATTGGCATAGCACTTGTGTCTGACGTAGGCTGTGTGCGGAGGGGTGGCAGAGCGGACGAATGCGACGGTCTTGAAAACCGTTGTCGTCTTCGGGCGACCGGGGGTTCGAATCCCTCCCCCTCCGCCACAGCCGAAGTAAGGCGTTCGCGTACCGCGCGCCTAGGCGTCTTCCTTGGTGAGCCTGATCGCCCGCTCCGGGCAGTTCTTTACGGCCAGCCGCGCCTTCTCCTCGAGTTCTGGCGAGAGGACCCCATCGTTGAGCTCGTGCGCGTAGCCGAGATCGTCAACGTCGAATAGCTCGACCGCCACCTGCAGGCAGCGGTTATGGCCCTGGCACTTGTCGCCGTCTACCCTGACGTGGATCATGGCCACACCACCGACATCGTCCGCGGGCCGCGCACTTGGCCGCCCGCCCAGGTCACTGCGTCGGGGTCCTCAAGATGGAAGTCCGGGATACGCGCCAGCCACTCCTCAATCGCCACGCGCATCTCCATGCGGGCCAGGTTAGATCCTGCGCAGCGATGGATGCCGACGCCGAACGCGATGTGCGGATTCACCTCCCGATCGATAATCACCTTGTCGGGGTCCTTGAACTTCGCCGGATCGCGGTTGCCGGCGGGGAAGTTCATCAAGACCTTGTCGCCCTCGGCCATCTTGCAGCCATCGTACTCGTAATCCTCGGTGAGAACGCGGGCCATCGTCACGGGGGAGTAGGCGCGTAGAAACTCCTCCACCGCAGTAGGAATGAGCTCCGGTTCGGCGACGAGGCGTTTCCGATCCTCGGGATGCTGGGCCAGGTGCCAGAGTGACGACCCTATCGAGCTCCAGGTCGTATCGATCCCGGCGACGAGGAGGAGGAAGCACGTGCCCAGGATGTGCGTTTCGGCAACCGGCTCGCCGTCAACCTCCGCAGAGAGCAGATAGTCGATCAGGTCGTCGCCCGGCTTCTCTTTATGCTCCTGAATGCGGTCCCAGAGGTACATAAAAATGTTTCGAGCTGCTTCTCCCTGTACGTCGACATTCGTCAGGCCGAGCTCGAGGAATCCCCGCACCCATTCAGTGAACTTGGGGGCCTCTTCCTTCGGGATCCCCAGCATGCTGGCGATGACTTTCGATGGGATCTGCTGCGCGTAGTCGACCGCGCCGTCCGCCCGGCCCTTGTCGACGAAGCCATCGATCAGCGACCGGCACAGCGCGCGCGTCTCCGGTTCCCACTTTGCGATCGCCTTTATGGAGAACGGCGGCAGCAGCAGGCGACGCGCCCACGTGTGCTCCGGTGGGTCGGAGGTGATCGGCGGCGCGCCGACCTCGTAGTCTCGGAGCGCCTCCGGTAAGTCTTCGTCCGGCTCCTCATCGCCCTGTGGACCTGGCCCGCCGGGGGCTACCAGGATCTCCTTGGAGGAGAAGTGCTGGATGTCCTGGGCGATCTTGAATAGGTCCTCGTACTTTGTCGGCATCCAAGAACCGCTCCAGCGCTCTGTATGGGCTACGGGGCACTGCTCGCGCAGTTCATCCCAGATCGGGAACGGATCCTTGATGTACTCTTTGGCGAAGATGTCGTAATCGGTCTTCCAGTCGGTTACTGGTTCTCTTGTCACGAAGCGTCGGCCTTTCTAGCGGGAGTTAAGTAAACGTTTACCGAGGAATACTCTCATGTAGACGATTTATATCTCGTTCGCCTCGGACTGGCAAGCCAGGAACTATCAGTCTGTGGTAACGCCAGAGCAGGGACGCTCTACGGGCGCGCGGCACTTTGCCTTGGCCTAACCTGACGGAGTGACTAGGCTGTGCACACGTAGTGGTAGTAGAGCGGACGAAAACGGCGGTCTTGAAAACCGTTGTTGTCTTTGGGCGACCGGGGATTCGAGTCCCTCCCCTCCGCCACCGATACGCTGCGATAGGAGAGCGAGAGTGAGCGAATGAAGATCCACGAATATCAGGCGAAGCAGTTGCTGGCCGATTACGGCGTGCCTGTGCCGCCGGGACGCGTCGCGGCGACGCCGGATGAGGCGCGAGAGGCGGCGCGGGAGATCGGCAAACCGGTTGTCGTGAAGGCGCAGGTGCACGCCGGGGGCCGCGGCAAGGGCGGCGGCATCAAGACAGCCGCGACGCCGGAGGAGGCGGAGCGCGTCGCGGGCGAGA
>JADFNZ010000109.1 GCA_022563135.1 Chloroflexota bacterium
GAGGCGTAGAGCTGGTTTGCCGCAAGCACATCATCGCGTATGGACATGAGCGTCGTCTCCTTTCGAATACGTCCCTATGCAGCCAGCAGCTCGGCGAGCACGGCTTCGTCCGCGCCGGGCCCGACGAGCGACAGGGCGAAGTTGTCGCTGCGGAAGAGGCGGCGCGCGACGCGCTGGACATCATCCGCGCTGATCGCCCGGAACTTCTCGACGACGTCATCGATCGGTTCGATCTCCCCGACCATCAGGAGCTGCTCGCCGGCCCGCTGCGCGAGCGCCATGGGCGTCTCCAGCCCGAGGCGGAAGCTGCCGATCGTGTAGTCGCGCGACTTCGTCAGCTCCTCTTCGCCCACCGGCTCCTCGACGAGCTTGGTCAGCTCCTGCTTGATCACCTTCACCGTCTCGGCCACCTGCTCCGGGCTGACACCGGCGCTGATGGAGAGGACGCCGGTGTCGTTGTAGCGGGTGAGCGAGGAGCCGATGGAGTAGGCGAGGCCGCGTCGCTCGCGCACCTCCTTGAACAGCCGCGAGCTCATCCCGCGGCCGAGCACGGCGTTCATGATCAGCGCGGCATAGCGGTCCGGATCGGTGCGCGAGAACGCGCGCAGGGCGATGCCGAGGTTGCTCTGGGCGATGTCGCGCGCTTCCACGACGACGTTTCGTGCTGGGATCGCCTCGCGGGCGGTGGAGATCGCCGGCGCTGCGGTCTCCGGCAGGCCGGCGTAGAGCTCGGTCGCCAGCGCTACTACCTCGCGGTGCGTGACGTTCCCGCCGACGCTGATCACCACGTTCTTGGGCACGTACCAGGTGCGAATGTGCTGGAGCAGGTCGTCGCGGCTCAGCTCTTGCACAGTCTCCACCGTCCCCGCCACGGGCCAGCCGAGCGGCTGATCGCCGAAGCAGGCCTGGGTGAGGAGGCGGCCGGCCCAGGCGCTGGGTTGGTCGTACGCGCGCCGGATCTCCTGCTGCACGACGCTGCGCTCGCGGTCCACTTCCTTGCCGTCGATGAGGGAGTGATGCATCATGTCCGCCAGGACCTCCATGGCCAGGCTGAGCTTGTCGAAGGGCAGGTGGTTCCAGTAGCAGGTCATCTCCTGCGTCGTGTAGGCGTTCAAGCCGCCGCCGGCGCCCTCGATCGCCTCCGCGATATCGATCGACGTCGGCCGCTGCTCGGTGCCCTTGAACATCATGTGCTCAAGGTAGTGGGAGAGACCGTTGGTTCGGGCGTCTTCCGCGCGGGAGCCAACCCCGACGAAGACGTTCACGCTCACTGATTGTGCCGTCGCTACGGACGATGTGACCACCCGCAGGCCGTGCGCAAGCGTCTCGATCTCCCAGGCGTCGGTCATGTTCCCTCCTCACTACGGTGCTCCATCCAAGCAGCCATTATAAAGTATCGCAGGATGCTGGGCACACCGGCCGCTGCGACCCGCGCAGGGGCTGCGAGCGGCTGGTGTGCCTTACGCCGGCATGTTCGTCGCGCAAGGGCTAGGGCACACAATTTCTACAGCGAATCGTGTATAATTTGGGCGCCCGCGGGGTGGGATCGTGCTTGCCTGCCGTGCCGCGGCGTCGTCTATCGAGCTGACAAAAGGAGTGACGAATGCTGAACCAAGCGTTGAACGGCAAGATCCTCAACGTGCGCCTAAGCAGCGGCGTCGCCGAGCCGGAAGAGATCCCGGAGAAGACCTACCGGGAGTATCTCGGCGGCTACGGCCTCGGCGTCCGCCTCCTGTTCGATCGCATTCCACAGGGCGCAGACCCGCTGGGGCCAGATAACATCCTGGGCTTCTTCCCCGGCCTGCTCACCGGCACGCCGCTCTTCGGCATCCGCTACCAGGCGGTCGCGAAGTCGCCCAAGTCGGGCGGCTGGGGCGACGCGAACTGCGGCGGTGACTTCGGGCCCTTCCTCAAGCACGCCGGCTGGGACGGCCTGCTCATCTACGGCGCGGCGGAGAACCCCGTCTACATCCTGATCGATGACGACAAGGTCGAGATCAAGGACGCGAGCGACCTCTGGGGCATGCTCGCGATCGACGTCGAGGATACGCTGAAGGAGCGCCACGGCAAGAAGGCGAGCGTCGCCTGCATCGGACCCGCCGGCGAGAACCTCTCTTACATGGCCGGCATCTGCAACGAGCGCGGGCGGCTCGCCGCGCGGAGCGGCCTCGGCGCGGTGATGGGCTCGAAGAAGGTGAAGGCGATCGTCTGTCTCGCCTCGCGCAACATCCTGGCCGGCGATAGCAAGGACGTGCGCATGATGGTGCGCCAGTCGCTCGACGAGTTCGTCAAGCCGGTCGCGACGTTCTTCCGTAACTACGGCACCACGGGCATCACCGCCGGTTCGGCGATGTCCGGCGACTCGCCGGTGAAAAACTGGGGCGGCGTCGGCTCCGTCGATTTCCCGGACGCCGGCCTGCTCTCGGGCGACAACTTCAACGCCAAGATGGACAAGCGCTACGCCTGCTGGCACTGTCCGCTCGCCTGCGGCGCGGAGAGTAACGCCTGGGACGAGCAGGAGAGCGCGGCCCAGGCGCGCATCGCTAAGCGTGTGGAGGAGCGGACGAAGCTCCAGAGCGAGCTGAGCGATGGCGCGGACGAGGAGCGGACGAAGGCGATTCAGGCCGCAATCCAGCAGCTTGATCAGAAAGACGCCTCGGACGGTCAGATCAAGAACAACCCCAAGTACCCCTACCCCCACCACACCCACCGCGCCGAGTACGAGACCGCCGGCGCCTTCGGCACGATGATGCTCAGCGCGGACATCGACGCGCTCCAGTACGCGAACCACCTCTGCAACCAGTATGGGCTGGACGTCATCTCCGCCGGCGCGACCGTTTCGTTCGCGATGGAGTGCTACGAGAACGGCATCATCACGAAGGAGGACACAGGCGGCCTCGAGCTGACGTGGGGCAACGCTGATGCGATCATCGAGCTCCTGCAGCTCATCGGCAAGCGCGAAGGCATCGGTAAGATCTTTGCGGACGGCATCAAGCCCGCGCTAGAGAAGCTGGGCCCCGCTGCAGAGCCGTTCGCGATGGAGGTGGGCGGCGAGGAGCTGCCGATGCATGACCCCAAGCTCCAGCCTGAGTTCTTCACGACGTACAAGCTCGATCCGACGCCCGCCCGCCACACACAGTACGAGGGGAACGCACGGCCACCCTGGGGCGTGGAGGCCGCGAACCGCGACCGGACGGTGTACAGTGGCCGCGGCGTCCACCACAAGGGCGCTTCCGAGTATATGCACGTGGTGAACGCCACGGGCATGTGCCAGTTCATCATGATGGCGGGCCCGAACAACCGCATTCCCGAGTGGATCAACCTCACGACCGGCTGGGACACCACGCCGGAGGAGATCCTGAAGGCGGGCGAGCGCATCGCGAATCTGCGCATGGCCTTCAACATCCGCGAGGGCGACATCGTCACCAAGCGGCGCATCCCGGACCGGCTGATCGGCAAGCAGCCGCTGGAGGCTGGACCGCACGAAGGCGTAACGCTGGACACGGAGGCGCTGGAAAAGGACTTCCTTCAGGCCTGCGACTGGGACCTGGAGACGGCCAAGCCGAGCAAGGCCAAGCTGGAGGAGCTGGGGCTCAAGGACGTCGCGGAAGCGATCCAAGCGTAGCGCACTCAAGCTCAAGCAGCGTACAGAGCCCGCACCGGTCGGTGCGGGCTCTTCCACGTCCGCGGACGCGCTAGGCTGACTTACGCTCCTCGGGCGGCGGCGAAGACGTGCTGCGGCCGCTGCTCCCCCGCCTCAAGGCGATCAGCGCCTGAGCTAGGAGCCGGTCTGGATCGCTGCCGTCCTCGGGATAGATAACGAACGCGCCTCGCCAGAGGTTGCCAGCTCCGTCGCCGGAGTAGAGGCCGGCGATAAAGCGGCGGCCTGCCGCGATCGCGCCCTCGGCATCCGTCTCTGGCAGCATGGCGACGAACCGCTCGTCGTCGTAGTGCCCGGCCAGATCACTCCTGCGAATGGCTTTTCGCAACAGCGTCGCGGCGCTTCTGTAGGCTTGCTCGGAGGGCGGCTCGAGCAGGTTCGCCGGCTCGAGCATGACAAAGGCGAAGTGATGCTGATGTCGCGCTGATCGCGCGATCTCCTCCATCAGGCGCTGGCGGAGGATCCACCAGAGATGCAAGCCGGTGACCGGGTGGACGGGAAGATTGGCGTTCGGATCTCGGCGTAGAGGAGTGGGGATCTGCGCGGCCCGCCGTGCACGTAGGGAGTTGGCGTGCAGCAAGGAGAGGCCGAACGCCAACCCGTTCGACAGGACGAGCGCCAACACGGCCCAGCGGGCATCGCCCAGCACGAGAAAGAGGACCGCTGCCGAAAGCAGGCCCGTCGCGCCGCTGGCTGCCATGAGCCAGGCGTTCCGCCGCTCCCGTTGTTCCGAAGCCTCAGCCGTCATGGTACCTCCGCATCGCGCTGGCCGGCCTTGTAGAAGTATCGGACGAAGCGAGCGCGGCCTGATCGGTGAAACGGAACCTATGCTACACTCGCGGTAGAATGATCCGTGTCAAGCTCTACAATCTGCTGGCTGAACGCTCCCTCTCCGGTAGGGAGGAGTATGAGCTTCCATACGAGGACGGCATGCGGCCGGTCGATGTCATCCAC
>JADFNZ010000009.1 GCA_022563135.1 Chloroflexota bacterium
CCGACGTTCGTGATGATGACCGGCGATCGCACCGTAACCGCGAACTTCTCGTCGAACTGTGTCACGCTGACGTTGAACGTGGGGACCGGGCAGGGATCGATTATCTACACGCCGACGAGCTCCGGCGGCTGCCCGGCGAACCAGTACTCGCCTGGCACGCAAGTGACGCTGACGGCGAGCCCAGCGGCGGGATTCGCCTGGGTGTCGTGGTCGGGCACAGACAGCAACGGGACGAATCCGACGTTTCTGATCATGACCGGCGACAGAACGGTCACCGTGAACTTCCAGTAGACGGCCTCTGCCCTTCGCCCCCGATTCGTCACCCGACGGCCGCATCAGCCTAACTGCGCCGTAGCGCCGTGACCGAAACGAGGCGTACCCCTATCATATGGATGCTGGAGACCCGCCTTCCAGAGCGCCGGATTCCAGCCAGATGGAGCAGGCATGGCCCAGAAGACCGTCGATAGCTGCAGCGTTCCAGCCGCAGATCTCTACCGAAGTTGCGATAGCACGCAGCTCCCGTTCGAGACGACAGCGGATGTTGCGCCGCTGGACGGCATCGTCGGGCAGGACCGTGCGCTCAGTTCGCTGGAGTTCGGCTTGGAGATCCAGGCGGATGGCTACAACCTCTTCGTGGCCGGCCCTGCGGGCACCGGCCGCAACACCACGCTGCGGGCGCTCGTGGGACGCATTGCCGCCGGCCGGCCGCGACCGCCGGACTGGTGCTACGTCTACAACTTCCGCGACCATCGACAGCCGTCCGTGATGAGCCTGCCCGCGGGCAGGGGTCGCTCACTGGCGCGCGATATGGACGCCTTCATCGAGGCGTGCCGGCGCGAGATCCCGGGCAGGTTCGAGAGCGACGCCTATCGCGAGCGGCGCGACGAGGCGGTGAAGGAGGTGCACGCGGAGCGCGAGCGCACCTTCAGCGAGCTTGAGCAGGAGGTGCGGAGCCAGGGGTTCGCGGTGAACGCCACCGCCGTCGGCATCACCACGGTCCCGCTGAAGGAGGACGGCAAGCCCATGGAGCGCGAGGAGTTCGCCCAGCTCCCAGAGGAGAAGCGAAAGGAGCTGCAGGCCCGCGGCGAGGAGCTCCAGGCGCTCATCTCCCAGGCGATGAGCCAGACTCGCCGACTGGAGAAGGAGGCGCAGGGGTTGCTGGCGGAGCTCGACAAGTCCGTCGCGTTGAACGTCATCACCCCGCTCCTCGACGACCTGCGGCAGGAGTACCTGGACATCCCGAAGGCGATCGAGTACCTGGCAGGAGTCCAGGACGACATCGTGGAGCACCTCTCGACGTTTCGATCGCCGGAGCAGGAGTCAGGCTCGCTGCCTGTCCCTAGGCCTTCTGACGAGGAGTTCTTCACACGCTACAAGGTGAACGTGATCGTCTCGCATGAGGATGCCGAAGGCGCGCCCGTGGTCATCGAGAACAACCCGACCTACTACAACCTGTTCGGACGCGTGGACTACCGCTCGCAGATGGGATCCGTGACGACCGACCACACGATGATCAAGGCGGGTGCATTGCACCGGGCGAACGGCGGCTACCTCATCCTCCAGGCGCTCGATGCGCTCTCCAGCCCGTTCGTCTGGGAGACGATGAAGCGGACGATCCGCTGCCGGGAGGCGCGCATAGAGAACATGGGCGAGCAGTACAGCGCCATTCCCGTCGCCACGCTGAGCCCTCAGGCCGTGCCCCTCGACGTCAAAATCGTGATGGTGGGCAATCCATCGACCTACCATCTGCTCCTTCGGTCGGATGAAGACTTCCGCAAGTTTTTCCGGGTGAAGGCTGACTTCACGTCGGACATGGAGCGAGACGCGCAGGGGGTCTCGCTCTACGCGGGGTTTGTCAGCAGCAGGGTCCAGCAGGAGGGGCTGCGCCCGTTCGATTCGTCCGCTGTGGCGCGGGTCGTGGAGTTCGGCTCCCGGCTGGTCGAGCACCAGGAGAAGCTGTCGACGCGCTTCATCGAGATCGCCAACCTGCTCACCGAAGCGGACTTCTGGGCGGGCAAGGATGGCGACGGCCTTATCGGCGCGAAGCACGTGGAACGTGCCATCGAAGAGAAGGTCTATCGCTCCAACCTAATCGAAGAGCGCGTGCACGAGGTCATCAAGGATGGCACGGTCCAGATCGACACGGAAGGTGAAGTCATCGGGCAGGTAAACGGTATTGCGGTGTACGACCTGGGCGACTACCGCTTCGGCCGGCCCAGCCGGATCACAGCGCGGACGTCAGTCGGCCGCGGCCAGGTTGTGAACATCGAGCGCGAGATCCAGATGTCGGGCCGCATCCATAGCAAGGGGTTCTTGATCCTGAGCGGCTTCCTCCACGGCCGGTTCGGCCGCCAGCGGCCGCTCGCGCTCGCCGCGTCGATCGGCTTCGAGCAGACATACGATGAGGTAGACGGCGATAGCGCCTCCTCGGCCGAGCTCTATGCGCTTCTCTCGGCGCTGGCGGAGGCCCCGATCAAGCAGGGGATAGCCGTGACCGGCGCCGTCGATCAGTGGGGTGAGGTGCAGGCTGTGGGCGGGACGCACGCGAAGATCGAGGGGTTCTACGCCGTCTGCAAGGCGAAAGGACTGACCGGCCAGCAGGGGGTGATCATCCCGCGCGAGAACGTGAAACACCTGATGCTGCGCAAGGAGGTTGTGAACGCCGTACGCGAGGGGCGCTTCCACGTCTGGGCCGTCTCGCACGTCGACGAAGGGATCGAGATCCTCACCGGCGTCGTCGCCGGCGAACGCGACCGCCGTGGCCGCTATCCCCGCGAGACGCTGAACCGTCGCGTGGCGGACAAGCTCGCGCAGATGGCCCGCCGCGTGTCGGCCGGCCGGCGGCGCGGCCGCTCCGCGAAAGAAGACGAAACGAACGACGATGACAAGAAGGGTGCGCCCTAGACGCGTAGCCCCCGCCCGTCGCGGCTACTCCGCCGCTAGTTGCCGCAGCACGAATGGCAGAATGCCGCCGTGGCGGTAGTAGTCGACCTCCATCGGCGTGTCGAGGCGCGCGATGACGCTGAACGTCGTCTCGCTGCCGTCGTCTGACGTGGCAACCACGCTGAGCATCGCGCCCGGCGTTAGACCATCGGCGATGCCGCGCACGTCAAACCGCTCCCGGCCGCTGAGGCCGAGCGACGCGAGTGACTGGCCGTCCTCGAACTGGAGTGGCAGCACGCCCATGCCGATGAGGTTGGTGCGGTGAATGCGCTCGAAGCTCGCGGCGATCGCCGCTCGCACGCCGAGCAGCGCCGGGCCCTTCGCGGCCCAGTCGCGCGAGGAGCCGGCGCCGTACTCCTTGCCGGCGATGATGACCTGCGGTACGCCCTCGCTGCGGTAACGCATCGCGGCCTCGTAGATCGAGAGCTGTTCGCCGTCCGGCAGGTGTTGTGTCCAGCCGCCCTCCGTCTCCGGGGCGAGCCGGTTGCGGAGCCGTACGTTCGCCAGCGTGCCGCGCATCATCACCTCATGGTTGCCTCTGCGCGAGCCGTACGAGTTGAAGTCCTTCGGCGCGATGCCGTGCGCGATCAGATACGCTCCCGCGGGCGAATCTTTCGCGATGGAGCCCGCAGGTGAGATATGGTCTGTCGTGATCGAATCGCCCAGGACGGCGAGCGCGCGGGCGCCGCTGATGTCCGCTAACGGTTTGGGCTCCAGCGGGAAGTCTTCGAAGAAGGGCGGCTCGCGGACGTAGGTGGAGTCGGGGGCCCAGGCGAACGTTTCGCCTGATGGCGCTTCCAGCGCTCGCCATTCGGCTGTCCCTTCAAAGATCGAGCTGTACTGCGTCTGAAACATGACGGGCCGGATCGCCCCCATCGCCTCCTGGATCTCGGCCTGCGAAGGCCAGAGGTCACGTAGGGAGACCGCCGTCCCGTCCGGCGCCGTCCCCAGCGGCTCGCGGTAGAGATCGATGTCCATCCGGCCGGCGAGCGCGTAGGCGACGACGAGCGGCGGCGATGCGAGATAGCTCCCGCGCACGAGCGGGCTGATGCGTCCGTCGAAGTTGCGGTTCCCGGAGAGCACCGCGGCGCCCCACAGCGCACCATCCTCGACCGCACTCGTGATCGGCTCCAGCAGCGGCCCGGAGTTGCCGATACAGGTGGTGCAGCCGTAGCCGACGAGGTGAAAGCCGAGCTGTTCGAGATAAGGCAGCAGTCCCGCCGCCGCCAGGTAGTCGGTCACGACGCGCGACCCCGGCGCCAGGCTGGTCTTTACCCAAGGCCTGCGCTCCAGCCCGCGCTCAACCGCTTTCTTCGCGAGCAGACCGGCGCCCAGCATGACCTCGGGATTGGACGTGTTCGTGCAGCTTGTTATGGCCGCGATGAGCACCGCGCCGTGCTCGAGCTCGTGCTGCGTGCCATCGATGGTGATGGTCAGCCGCTCCGCGCTCGCCTCCTCGCCCCGTTCCGCAGCCAGCGCCTTGCGAAACGACGCTTTCGCCTGAGAGAGAGGCACGCGGTCCTGCGGGCGCTTCGGTCCGGCCAGGCTCGGCTCGACGGTCGAGAGGTCCAGCGCGAGTGTGTCTGTGAAGATCGGGTCGGGGCTTTGGTCTGTCTGGAAGAGCCCTTGCTCCTTGCAGTACGCCTCCACCAGCGCGATGAGCTGCTCGTCGCGGCCGGTGAGCCGTAGGTAGGCGAGCGTCTCATCGTCGATGGGGAAGAAGCCGCACGTGGCGCCGTACTCGGGCGACATGTTGGCGATCGTCGCGCGACTGGCCAAGGGGAGGCTCGGGATGCCATCGCCGTAGAACTCGACGAACTTCCCGACGACCCCCTTCTCGCGCAGCATCTGCGTGATCGTTAGCACCAGGTCTGTCGCGGTTGCTCCCTCGGCCAGGCGACCGGTGATCTTGAAGCCGACGACCTCGGGAATGAGCATCGAGATCGGCTGGCCCAGCATCGCCGCCTCCGCCTCGATCCCGCCGACGCCCCAGGCGAGGACACCGAGGCCGTTGATCATCGTGGTGTGCGAGTCGGTGCCGACGAGCGTGTCGGGGTACGCTTCGAGCGCGCCCTCGCGCTCTCGGGTAAACACGACGGTAGCCAGATGCTCCAGGTTGATCTGGTGGACGATGCCCATATCAGGCGGGACGACGCGGAAGTCAGCGAACGCTCCCTGCGCCCAGCGGAGAAGCGCGTATCGCTCGCCGTTGCGCTCCATCTCCAGCCGCGCGTTGAGCGCGAACGCCTCGGACGTGCCGAAGTGGTCGACTTGCACGGAGTGATCGATGACGAGGTCGACCGGCTGCAGCGGTGCGATGCGCTTCGGGTCGCCGCCGAGCCGCCGGATCGCGTCGCGCATCGCCGCCAGGTCGACCACAGCGGGGACGCCGGTGAAGTCCTGCAGGAGCACGCGCGCGGGCATGAACGCGATCTCCTGCTCTGCGCCGCCCGCCGGTGTCCACGCAGCGAGCGCGCGAATGTCTTCAGCGGTCACGGCTACGCCGTCCTCGCGACGGAGGAGGCTCTCCAGCAGCACCTTGAGCGACCGTGGCAGGCGGTCGATGCTGCCCACCCCGGTCCGCTCGAGCGCGTCCAGCCGGTGGATCCGGTACTCCGCCTCGCCGGCGCGAAGAGTGTCGTGGCTGTCGAAGCTGTTGAGCGTGGTAGCGGTCACAGCGGATCTCCTGCTAGAGGCCGGCAGGGCGCGATGTCGCGCCGAGGCCCTACGTCATCGTAGCTCAAACGCGGGCGGTCGGCATACCGGCCCGCGGCTAATCGTCGGGCAGCACGGGCACGCTGCCAGTACGCGGCCGCTAGCGAACCAGGATTTCATCGCTCCGAGCGGGCGACGATGCGGTTGATGATGACCGTTCTTAGGTTTGCGGGGGACGACCCTTGCGCTCTCGATCTCGGGGGCTGTGCATGCCTACTGGGAAGCCATACTCGTTTGGTACAATCCAACCATGAATAGAGCTGGTTTCGTAGTTTCACTCGCCGCCGCCATCCGGCCAGTTCTAGGCCTCCTCAACCAAGAGCTCGCCAGCCGGAATGCGCGAGCCGTGATCAGGGATGAATGGGCCGAACTGGATGAGATCCTGCACGACGGCCATGCCGCCAGCGTCATGCCGGGAACGCGTTGTTCGTACTGCGGAGGCTACCTCAGCATCGACTCAGAGGAGGAGTTCACGTGCCTCAACTGCGCTCGCTCCGCCATGCCTCGACGCGAGCTTGGCGAGTTAGTTGAGAAACTAGCGCGAGGGCTGATCGAGTACCGCAGTCGCCGGGACTGAAACGACGACCGGGTTCCTCAAGCTGGTCGGCGTCGCTGTGCTGGTGGTCGGCTGATTGCGCCAGCATTGCTCCCCATCTCTGGCCAGCTTGCGTAGCATTTGAGTCCGCCCTGTCACGTGTCACAGGACTACGGTTTGGTTGACAGCCCGACAGTACGGCAGTAGCCTTGTTCCACATCCAGCCTCCACTGTCTGATTGAGAGTGGTTCGGTGGCAGACAAGATTGAAATCACGAGCGACTGTGACGGGCTAGGAAATCCCCACCCTGACGGTGAGAAGCTATGTGGCGTCAAGGCGGGCTCTGTTCTGCTACTACTCCAGGACTACGATAGGGACTACTACAAGGTAGCCTTCAGCGGCCGGCCTGTCTTCGTCCCCAAGTCATGCGGCGTCCGCGTGGAATCCGAGGAAACAAGGGAGTACACGATTAGCGGGTGGACGAAACCAGAACGGGCGGAAGGGCCTGCCAGCGTACGGGAGGAACCCAAGAGGCAAGAGCTAGGCCCGACAACGGTTCGAGAATTCGAAGTCACGACTAGCATCTGGCCGATAGTCGACGCCTGGGCGGAAAAATCCCACTGTCACCTTGCGGAGTCGTGGGAATCGACTCGGCTCTACCAAAGCCACGGCGGGTTCATTGGGAAGTACGTTGGCTTGGATTGGAAGTTGGAGATATCGCAAACAGGCAGCAAGGTTCGCATGGAAACATGGGTTCCTCGTATGTGGCTGCAGATGCTCGCTATTGGCTCTGCCGTTCCCCCAGAAATGGGCATTGAATCGCTTGAAAACGACTCACGGTCAGTCGTGGGGAACGTTCTAAGCCCTTCTCCCCAGCAAGGCTCCCGACAAAAAGCCAGGCGGGAGGTCAACAAGCTGCTTGAGCGGCTGGGGCAGCCACCAATCGAGTAGTGACTTTAGCCCCCTCCGCTAACGTGCCCCCATACTGGCACAGCACTCCATCTTGGCAACCTTGCGTAGCATGTAACCTCGCCCCGGCCGACCTGCGCAAGGAGCGCCCCGGGCGGTTAGTCAATCGACCCGCACGGACCAGCGACGACCAGCGCGAGGATGAGCGCCTCGGTGAGGACGGTCGCGGCGAGCAGCAGCCAGACGAAGCGCCTCCGCGTGGCCCTAGCTCAGCGAGCGGCGCATCCAGGCCGCAACGCCCGCGATGACGGCGACGAGCACGGCGGCGCCGATGATGACGCCGATAATGATGATCGCGATCGAGGTGTCGTCGTCATCGTCGCTGCTGCCGGCGGTCTCCGCAGGGGTCTGCGTCGCGGCCGGAGCCTCCTCCGTGGACGTGGCCTCAGCGGTAGGAGTGCTGTCGGCCGCCGGAGTAGGCGTGGCGGCCTCCGCCGGGGTCGGCGAGGCTGCGCCGGCCTCCTCGTCGAACTCCGCGCACTCCGCCTGCTGCGCGGCGGTCGGCTGCACGTTCACGTAGAAGCAATATGCTCCCTCCTCGCGGTCGCCGTCCAGGTCAGAGGTGGTCATCCAGCGGACGATGTAGCGGCCATCCGGTACGTTCGGTGTCAGCTCGGCGTACATGTGCGCGCGGTCGTCGTCATCAACGATCCCGGCTTCGTCACTCACCTGTGTGCCGGCCTCGTCGAAGACGCGTATGAAGTTCCGGCCCTCCTGCTTGAAGACCTCTTGCGTGAACCAGACATCGGCGCGGCTCGGCGGATCGGACAGGACTTCGTCTCTCAGCGGCGCCGAGCGATCGTAGCCGGCGTGGGCGGCGGCATCCGACGCGGGCAGCAGAATGCCCGCTCCGACGACGGCTAGGGTTGCCAGCGATACGATGGTTCGCAACATCATCTGTTCTTCGGCTCCTGTGTTGGTGGAGGCGCGGATTCCGTTCCACGCCTCCACGGCACAATGCGGTTCGCGCTGCTCCGAGCAGGCCACGTTAGACCTTAGCAACTGCTCACGCAGTCTGCCATCTCATCGTCTAGAGCGCGTTCGCTGGCGAGCCAGCCCGTGCTACCGTACGCTGCCTCAGGCAGCCATGCGGGAACGCAGCAGCAGCACCCGCCATAGGAAGTTCGCGTGGAGCAGCGCCGCCAGACCTACGACCGTCCAGAACATCACGTCGATGCTCCAGGTAGCCGCAATCGCGCCCAGCATGAGGATGAAGATGCGCACGTCCCGGCCTGAGGTCAAGTAGGCGAAGAGTGGTTCGTACCGGCGTTTCGGATAGTTCTCGTGCATCGTCGAACGGTACTTCTCCGAGGCGGAGGCGAGCATGAAGGCGCCCCCGACGGCGAGCAGACCGGCGATCCAGGCCCAATTGTCCCAAGCGGCGTGGAGCCCAAATGCGATCGCCAGGAACGCGCCGTACTCGGTCAGCCGGTCGACCATCGTGTCGAGGAAGTCGCCGTAGCGGCTCTCGCGCTGCGTGCGGCGCGCGATCTCACCGTCGACGCCGCTGAAGATGGAGGAGAGCTGGAGGAGCACGCCACCGAGCCACCAGACCTGGAGCGCGAACGCCGCCGTTGCCAGGCCGCCTATGGCCAGCGCCATGAACGTCGCCACGGTTGGGGAGACGCCCGCGCTCGCGAGCGGCGCGGAGATGCGGCGCGAGACGGGGCGGTTGATCAGCAGCGCGATCGGCCCGTCGCTCGCCTTTTCTAGTGGATGGAGCTTGCGCGTCGATGAGATCATAGACGAGCTTGGCCGGCGGTCACTTGCTCCGTCCGGGATACGTCGAGGGCGCGGCCGTCCGGAAAGTAGAGGCGGAACCAGAGCTCCAGGTTCACCAGCATCCATACCTTCTGGCCGAACTCACCGCCGTTCGCCTCCCCGCGGTCGAGCCAGCGTGCGACCGCCTCCGTATCGACGATCCCGCGGCTGCGGGCCTCGGTAGAGAGCAGCAGCTCCCGTGCGTAGGACATGAGGTCGCCGCGGAACCAGCGCTCCAGCGGCACCTTGAACCCCACCTTGCGTCGCTGAACGATCTCGCCCGGCAGCACGTCCGCGAAGGCAGCGCGCAGGATGTACTTTGTCGTGTCGTCGCGCTCAGGGAAGGTGTCCGAGTAGGAGAGCAAGGCTCGGGCATGGTGGAGGGGCGAGCGCCAGCGCAGCTTGTAGTGGAGCGGCATGCGGGTCACCGCCTCCACGAGCGCATGGTCGACGAAGGGCACGCGTCCTTCTACGGAGGTGGCCATCGTCATCGAGTCGACGCGCGCGAGGAGGTTCTGCAGGTGGATCTTCTCGAGCGCGTAGAGGACGCGGTCGTAGTAGGGCAACCCTTCCGTATTGCGGAACACCGCCTCGAACGCCGGCCTGCCCCCGCTGCGCACTTCTTGCGCAGCGTCCGGTGTGAGGAGGCTGAGCCCCTCGTCGCGGTCGAACCACTTGTACCCCGCGAGGAAGTGGTCGATCTCGCTCTCGAACTCCATGCGGCCGCCGTACTTGCGCGCCATGCCGCCGCTGAGGAGGCTCCGCAGCGGTGCCGGAAGGCGTGCCAGAGTGCGCGCCTTCCGCAGGTCGAACGGGATGCGACAGTAGTCACCGTAGCCGGCGAAGACCTCGTCGGCGCCTTCGCCGGAGAGCACTACGGTGATCTCCTGTTTGAGGACGCGCGACATCTCGTAGAGCGGCACCTCGTTCGGCACGGCGAGCGGCGCGTCTCGCTTGCGGATGAGCTCCGGCAGCAGCTCCAGGTAGCGCTCCGCATTCAGCCGGACTTCCGTGTGGTCGGTGCCGTAGCGTTCGGCGACGAGGCGGGCGTAGGGAAGCTCATCGCCGTCCTCGCCGTCGAACCCGACAGCGTACGTCTTCAGCCGGTCGCCCAGCTCCTGCGCCATCAGCGAGACGACGATGCTCGAGTCGAGGCCGCCCGACAGGTAGGCGCCCAGCGGCACGTCCGACATCAGCCGTTTCCGGACGGCTTGTCTGAGGAGGTCGCGCGTCTGCTCGATGTAGTAGTCCTCACCGAGGTCCTCGCGCTCGTGCGGGACGTGGAGGTCCCAGTACTGCTCCGTGCGCACGTTTCCGTCTTCGGCGATGAGATTGTGCCCCGCCGGCAGCGACTCGATGCCGGCAAACATCGTCGCCGGTGAGAGTGGATGGCGATAGGCGAGGTACGAGGCGATGGCGTCGATATTCGGAGCCGTCTCGACCAGGCCGCTGGCGAGGATCGCCTTCACCTCGGATGCGAAGAGCAGCAGGCCGCCCGCGCGCGCATAGTAGAGCGGCTTGATGCCGAGGCGGTCGCGGGCGAGCAGGAGCCGCCGCCGCGTGCTGTCCCAGAGTCCGAAGGCGAACATGCCGTCCAGCCGCTGGAGAAACTTGATGCCGTCTTCGTCGTAGAGGTGGGCGACGACCTCGGTGTCGGTTTTCGAGCTGAAGGTGTGGCCGCGGCGGGCCAGCTCGCCGCGCAGCTCGCGGAAGTTGTACACCTCGCCGTTGTAGGTGATCCAGGTCGTCTCGTCCGAGTTGGCGAGCGGCTGCCGTCCGTTGGCGGAGAGATCGATGATCGTGAGGCGGCGGTGGCCGAAGGCGCAGCGCTGGTCCTGCCAGTAGCCGTAATCGTCCGGCCCGCGATGCTCCAGCGTGGCCGTCATCCGCTGGACGGCGCCGTCCGGAAGCGGGGCGCCCGTGAGGCTGACGATGCCGGCGATCCCGCACATGGCTAACGCTCGCTGGGTCGCGGCGGCTGGCGCATCTGGGCTGCTAGCTGCCCTTGAACACCGGCGCCCGCTTCTCCGCGAACGCCCGGCGCGCCTCCTGGCCGTCCTCGCTGGTGAACGCCAAGCGAATGTTCGCGAGTTCGTAGCGGAAGTGGGCTTCGGCGTCCGCGAGCGCTGTCGCGCGGCGTACCACGCGCTTGGAGAGGCGGGCTGTTATTGGCGAGAGCTTCGTGAGCGATTCGCAGTACTCCTCGAAGCGGGCCTGAAAGCGGTCGTCCGGCACGATCTCGCCCACCATGCCGAGCCGCAGCGCCTCCTCCGCGCCCACGGTGCGGTTCTCCAGAAGGAAGCGCAGCGCCTGCTCGTAGCCGATCGCCTGCGAGAGTGTCCACGAGAGGCCGCCGTCCGGTGAGCCGCCGATGCGCGGATAGCCGGCGATGAGACGCACGCTCTCCGCGGCGATGCGGATGTCGGCCGCCATGGCCAGCGAGAGCCCGGCGCCGACAGCGACGCCGTTCAGCCCTGCGACGATGGGCTTATCGCAGCGCTCGCGCAGTACGAGCGGAATGCGGCCTACCCAGCCGATGTCGTCCAGAAAGGCATCCTGCGTGGTAAGGGGCGAGTGGTTGCGCTGTCCGTCGGGCGAAGGCGTCAGGTCCAGCCCAGAGCAGAAGGCGTCGCTGGTGCCGGTGATGGCGACGACCCAGACGTCGTCGTCCGCGGCCGCTTCTTCCACGGCCGTGATGATGCCCCAGGCGAGCTCGTCGGAGAGGGCGTTCTTCTTCTCCGGCCGGTTCAGGCGCAGCGTCCGCACGTGGCCTGAGTTGCTGATCTGTAGTACTTCGCTCATCGGTGTCCTCCTTACGGGAGCTCGGCCTGCCTGCGCGAGAGCCGCATGGACAGGCCGCTCCCAGACCGGCAGTAAGTCTATCACGCCGGTCAGATCGGTGCCAAAGCGGGTGCCCCTACGGCGGGCATACTAGGGGCTGCTGACTCTGGGCGTACGAGAAATCCCTACGAAATCAGGGATACCCCTAATATCGACGGCCATCCCTAAGGCAGATAACCCCTAGGAACAAGGACAGAGAGAGGAGCCTAGTAGATGAAGACCCTGAAGAAGCTGTTGAAGAACGTGGCCCGCAGGGAGGATGGCATCACCGGTCTGGAGACCGCCATCATCCTGATCGCCTTCGTGGTCGTGGCCACGGTCTTCGCCTTCGTCGTGCTGACGACCGGTATCTTCAGCGCGGAGCGAGGGAAGGAGTCGGTGTTCGCTGGCCTGCAGAAGGCGCGGGGCACGGCGGAGGTGCGCGGCGGTGTCGTGGTGACGGCGGTCGGCACGGTCATCGACGACATCCAGTTCGCGCTGGCGACGACGGCGGGCGGCGAGCCGGTGCCGATTAACCCGAGCGGCACCACGAACCGAACGGTGATCGCCTATCGCGACGACGACACGGTGGACAACGACGTGGGCTACACCGTGACGAACATCGTGGGCGACTCGGACACGCTGCTCGAGCCGGGTGAGCTGAAGCTGATCACGATCGACCGGGCGACAGACATCGACGGCCCGCCGAACTTGATCGAGAACGAGCGGTTCACGATCGAGGTGCAGACGCCGGTCGGCGCGACGCTGGACATCACGCGCCAGATCCCGTCAGCGATCGAACTGGTGATGCAGCTCCACTAGTCTGAATATACGTACCACCTCTCCTTTTGCAGAGCGAGCGGGCGTCCGGAAGGCGCCGGCTCGCTCTCTTTTCTCGTCGCGCCCTACCTATCGCCGAGCGACCGCACCTCCGCGAAGAGCGCCGCGTGTCGCTGCGGCACCGAGTGGCCGAACTGGCGCAGGCCGGGTTCGACGAACGCCGGGTCGAGCGGCCGGCCGATGAACGAAGAGAGCGCCGCTACCGCTTCTGCCGGGCGTTCCACCAGCTCTTCGTACACGACACAGGTAGCCTCCAGCCGGTAGTCGCGGATCACATCGAGCACTCGCCGCAGATGGCTGGCCCACCAGCGCTCGAGCGTCTCCCGTCGCGAGAGGCCGAAGATGCTCACGACGGAGTGGACGAACGCCTCCGGACTGCGCAGACAGACGACAACCGTGGGCGCGCAGGGCAGATGCGGCAGCCATGCCTCCAGCGTGATGCAGAACCGTGGGTCCTTCCAGCCTTGGATCGAGGGGTCGCCGGCAAGCCCGTCCATCTCGCGGCCATACTGCGCCGCCTTCGCCAGGACAACGTCACGCGCCGGCCAGTGCTCCAGCCCATTCATGCCACAGTCCGCCATGATGCGCTCGTTCAGATCGCAGACCGGTAGCTCCTCGAAGAAGCCGAGCGGGTTGAACGAGGACGGCGCGTCAAAACTCCGTCCCATGGTGACGCCGGACTCGTGCAGGACGCGGCCGACGGCGCTCGTGCCCGAACGGCCCGGGCCCGTCACGATGATGAAGCGCTGCTCCTCTGCATGGCCGTCGGCTTGCACGTGAACGTCTCCTGCTGAGATCGGTAACTATCGCCACCGTCATCATGCAGGATGGCAGGCGAACGCAAAAGGCGGTAAGGACGGCCCCGCGCTATAATGGCGCCTTAGTACCGAATTGAGGAGAGGGAGGCGCCGAGTGGCAGACACCGACCTACACGCACAATCAGCGCTCGCGGTCGCGGATGCGATCCGGCGGCGCTCGATCTCGCCGGTCGAGGTCGTCGACGCCGCGCTGGCGCGCATCGAGCGGCTCAACTCCGCCTACAACGCCTATCTGACGGTCTGTGGCGAGGAGGCGCGCGCGCAGGCGAAGCAGGCGGAGGAGGCGGTGACGAGAGGCGACGAGCTTGGCCCGCTGCACGGCGTCCCGGTCTCGGTCAAGGACCTGCTGTACACAAAGGGCATCCGCAGCACGGGCGGCTCGGCCGTCTACGACGGGTTCGTGCCCGACTTCGATACGCCGCTCGTGGCGAGGCTACGTGAGGCAGGTGCGATCATCCTCGGCAAGACGAACACACCGGAGTTCGGCGTCATCCCGACGACCGAGAACAGGCTGGGCGAGCCCTGCCGCAACCCCTGGGACCGCAGCCGCACCACCGGCGGCTCGAGCGGGGGTGCCGCCGTCGCGGCCCTGCTCGGCCTGGGCGCGCTCCACATCGGCTCGGACGGCGGCGGCTCCATCCGCATCCCGTCCTCCTTCTGCGGCGTCTTCGGGCTGAAGCCTACTATCGGCAGGGTGCCGCCGTACACGAAGGAGTGGGGCGGCTACGGGGCGTGGCCCTCTATGGCACAGGCCGGGCCGATAGCGCGCACCGTGGAGGACGCCGCGCTGCTGCTCGATGTCATCGCTGGCCCTGCGCAGGGCGACCCGTTCGCGCTGCCGGCGGCGGAGGAGTCGTTTCGCCCCGCTGAGCGCGACCAGCTGCGCTTGCGGATCGCCTGGTCGCCCGACCTCGGCGGCGCGACGGTCGATCCCGAGGTGCGCAGCATCTGCGAGGCCGCCGCGAAACGGTTCGCCGGCCTCGGCTGCGAGGTGGAGGAGGCGGGCCCGGAGATCGACGGCGCGGCTCTCGGCGGCACCTTCCTCCCGATCGCGGCCGCTGGCGACGCCGTCTCGCACGGGTCGCTGCTGGAGGAGCACCGTGAGCAGCTCTGCGACTACACGGCTCGCTTCCTGGAGGCCGGCATGAAGATCACCGGCCCGCAGTATCTACAGGCGGAGCGCGAGCGGGTGAAGATCTGGCGAACTATGGATGATTTCCTCTCGCGATACGACCTGCTGCTCACGCCGGTGCTGGCGACGCCCGCCTTCCCGATCGACCAGCCGCCCACGGTCATCGACGGCACGGAGGTGCGACCGATGGCATGGACGCCCTTTACCATGGTCTGCAACCTGACCGGCCAGCCGGCGGCCTCTCTACCATGCGGCTGGACGTCCGATGGACTACCGGTCGGGCTGCACCTCATCGCGCGCGCCTTTCGCGAGCGGACGATCCTCGAAGCGGCGCTCGCGTTTCAACGGGCGCACCCCTGGCAGGAGCGGCAGCCGCCTGAGGCCCCGGCCGCGTGACGTCGCCGCCGGCCCAGCACGAGGGCACGTTTGTGGCGGACGATGGGCTGCGCCTCTTCGAGCGCTGGTGGTCTCCCGCAGGCGCGCCTAAGGCCGCCATCGCCATCGTCCACGGCTACGCGGAGCACAGCGGACGGTACGATCACGCCGGCCGGTTCCTTGCCGACCGCGGCTACGCCGTCGACGCGTTCGACCTGCGCGGTCACGGCCGCTCTGCAGGCGCCCGCGTCTTCGTCCGCTCGAACGGCGAGTATCTTGCGGACCTCGGTGTTTTCCTCGCGCGTGTTCGGGAACGCTACCCGGAGGCGCCGCTGTTCCTCCTCGGCCACAGCATGGGCGGCGCGATCGTCACGCTGGCGGTGCTACGCGGGCTGGAAGGCGTCGCGGGCGTGGTACTGAGCGGGCCGAGCCTGCGGGCGCGGCAGGCGACGCCACGCCTTGTGCAGGAGCTCCTGCTGCTCGTCGCGCGGCTGGCCCCCGGGCTGCGGCTCGGCAAGCTCGATGCGGCCGACGTCTCCCGCGACCCCGAGGTCGTTGCGCGCTACGACGGCGACCCGCTCGTCTACCGCGGCCGTATGCCGCTCGGGACGCTGGCAGCCATGGTACGCGCCGGGCGCGAGATCACGCGGCGGATGGAGGAGTTCTCGCTACCTGTCCTTCTGATGCACGGCAGCGCGGACAACCTGACGCATCCGGACGGCAGCCGGGAGCTGTACGAGCGCGCCTCGGCGGCCGATAAGACGCTCAAGCTCTACGATGGCCTCTACCACGAGATCCTGAACGAGCCGGAGAAGGACCAGGTGCTGGCCGACCTGGCGGCCTGGCTGGACGCGCGCGTCGCGGCGCCGGACTAGCGAACGTCTCCCTGTTCGTTGGCGCGCGCGCCCGCACTCCGTTCGCCGTGCTACGCTTTACAGTAACAGTGCTCGGAGCTCGCTCTGAGCGCAGTGGAGTAGCCGAGAGGGCCAGTATGGTACTACTACTGTTCGGAACGATAGCAGTGGCGATGATGCTGCTAATGTATACGCTGGAAGAGCGCGCGCACTGGTTCGTGCTCGGCTTCGCGCTGGCCAGCGCTCTCGCCGCGGCCTACGGCGTGCTCATCGAGGCGTGGCCGTTCGCCGTCATCGAGGCGTTGTGGTCAGTGATCGCCCTGCGCCGCTGGTGGCGCAGATACTCGACGCGCGTGTTGCATGACGGGGGTGAGCCGCAGATGGTGAGTGCAGGCCAAGTGGGCACGGACCGTGGTCGCGATTAGGCTACGGCGTCGCGTCGGCGATGTAGCTCCGGTGAGCCGCGTAGTGCTCCGAACCGTCCGCGCCGGCGAACGCTCGGACGGCGTCGTCCCAGCGGTCCGCTGGGACCGCCTCGAAGGCTCGTAGCCGCCGTTCGAATGCCTGCTGGGCCCGCGCCCGCGCATCAGCATGGCTCAAGCCGCTGTCTTCCTGCTGCCAGCGGGCGTTGATCTCGTCGTCTGTGCCTTCGATTGTGGTCAGCTCCCGGCCGGCGAGGAAGGCCTCGAACTGGCCGGTGGAGTGCTCGATCCAGCGGGCGAGGTGAGCGTAGACGTCGCGGCTCGTCCACGCCGGCGAGGTGGGGTCGTGGAGCGCGCCGTCAGGGTGCGCTTCGAGGACTTCGACGAGCGCCTCCCACTCGGCGCGATCCTCGCGCAGCATCTCTGCAACGGCTTCGGTATTCATCAGATGGCTCCCTCCCTGCGCAAGATCCTGGCGCTCGTTCGTTGCGCCTCGGAGCTGGTCATCGGACAGCCGGACTATACAGCGCGGCGATCCTCGTGACCAAGTCCGTCGCGTCAGCACTCGTGGCTCGCCTGAGCGGACACGCGCACCGTCGCGGACTCCTCGCCGGAGCCGAAGACTAGGGCTGCGGCCTCTCCGCAATCGAGCAAAAAGACGGCCCGGCCAGTGTCGTTCACCTGGGGTAGTGCCGATGGTTCGTACGCGCTGCCGGAGCGCCGCCAGAGGATGACGTCCGGTTCGCCCTCGGTCTCCAGCGCGATCGCTAGCTGCTGGTCATCTGGCGCCTCGATCGGCAGGACGAGGCCCGCCAGGGGCGGTAAAACGTACTCCTGCGCTCCGGCGTCGACGGCGAAGGTCGCTGCCTCTGGGCAGGAGAGCTCGGCGGCGAGCGGGTAGCTCTGCAGGAGCCGGTATGAGCTCGCATACTGAGCCAATAGTTCGCTCAGGGGCGCGCCGGCCAGTGCGCGCAGCGCGTCGATCGGGTTGCCGCCCCGCTGCCGCTCCAAGAGCTGCCGGACGAACCCCGGCGCGCGCGTTTCCATGAACGCGACGAACGTCCAGTTGTGGTACTCGTTGATACCGCGCGTGTCGGTGATGCCGCGCCGGTAGTTCCCGCAGGAGGTGTCGATGTGAGGGCGTGCCGCCCCCAGGCCGAGGCGCTGGATGGTGACGTACTCTGCGGTCGCCTCTCGAATCCACGTCGTTGCCGTCCCGGTGTCGAGCTGTGCGCGCTGCTGCGAGAGGTGGAAGAGCTCGTGCGTGACGGCCGCCGCGATCGCCTCCGGCGCCGGTTCCAGACGGTTGCTCAGGAGTATCGCCGTGCCCACGTTCGATGGCTGAACGAGCCCCGGGCCGCCCACGAGCGGCCGCAGGTAGACGCGCTGCGGGCCACCGAGCTCGTCCACAGGATTGGGGTAGCCGCTCTCGATAAGCCACGCGCGAGCGGCTTCAAGCTCAACCTGCAGCAGCGCGACGAGCGTCGCCGTTGCGCCCTCCGGGGCGTCCGCTTCTGCAACATAACGTATCTCGTAGCTGCCCGCCGAGCTGCGTGCGACGGTCCAGTAGTCGGTGGGAACGGCGGCGGCGAAAAGGCCGGGACCGCGGCTCTGTATCGATAGGGTGCTGCGCGCTGCGTCGTAGGCAACTTCGTCGGCGAGCGTCCAGAACGGCGCTCCGTCCAGCGCGGCAGGCTGGTACGCGGCGATGCCGAGCTGATCCGGCGTCACACCATCGGGTAGATCGCTAGGGACGGGTATCTCGACTGTGAACGTTTCACCCTCGCTCAGGCTGGACGGGGCGATCTCCCAGCCGGGCCCTACGATATCGAAGCCGGGTTCGCGCTCAGGCGGCAGCGACTGGGCGCGCGAGATGGCGTATGCTTGGGCGTTTGGCGTTTGGTCCGCGGCTGGCAGGAGTGAGCCGGTAGGAGCAGGCGCGCCGCTGCCGCAGGCGGCCAACGTGAAGGCGCCCGCAGCCAGGGCGGCAGGGAGAAGGAATCTCACCCCGGGCCTCTACAGGACCTGCGAAAGAAAGAGCTTCGTCCGTTCTTCCTGAGGGTTCTCGAAGAAGTGCTCCGGTGTGCCTTCCTCGACAATCATGCCTTCGTCGAAGAACAGGAAGCGCTCCGCCACCTCCTTTGCGAATCCCATCTCGTGCGTTATGACGATCATCGTCATGCCGGACTCCGCCAGCTCGCGTATCACGTCCAGCACCTCTTTGATCATCTCAGGGTCGAGCGCGGAGGTGGGCTCGTCGAACAGCATGATCTTCGGCTGCATCGCCAGTGCCCGCGCGATGGCGACGCGCTGCTGCTGGCCGCCGGAGAGCTGCGCCGGGTACTTGTCGATCTGTTCGGGAATGCCGACGCGTGTGAGGAGGCGTTCAGCCGCATCGTTCGCTTCCGCCTTGCGCAGGTGGCGGACGTGTGAGAGCGCGAGCGTGATGTTCCTGCGCACGGTGAGATGAGGAAAGAGGTTGAACTGCTGGAAGACCATGCCGACCTCAGACCGCACCTTTTCCAGGTTGCGCAGGTCATTGTTCAGCTCTACGCCGTCGATGATGATCCGTCCAGCGTCGTGCTCTTCCAGGCGGTTGAGGGTGCGGATGAACGTCGACTTGCCGGATCCGGACGGCCCGAAGATGACGACGACTTCGCCCTCTCTGACGGACGTCGTGATGCCGCGCAGCGCCTGAAAGTCGCCGAACCACTTCGTTACGCCCTCGCAGACGATGATAAAATCGCCGTTGCTCCCTGGGCTATGACTCGTCTCAGACATCGTCACCACGCATCACCGCTAGCGCTCGCCGACGCCCAAGTTCCGCTCGAGTTGCTGGCTCGCTCGCGACATGGAGAACGCAACGATCCAGTATATCAGCGCTGCGAAGAGTAGCACCTCCGCTTGCCTGCCGATGAAGTCCTGCTGCGCCGTTACCTGTCGCGTCACGCCGAGCAGGTCTGTGAGGCCGGCGACGGCTACGAGCGATGTGTCCTTGAAGAGGCTGATGAACTGGCCGACGATCGCGGGGATGACGGCGCGCAGCGCCTGTGGCAGCACGATGAACGCCAGGATTCTCGTCGTGCTCAATCCCAGCGCCTTGGCCGCCTCAACCTGGCCTCGTGGTACCGCCTGCAGTCCGCCGCGAATGATCTCCGCCAGGTAGGCGGCGGAGAAGAGCGTGATCGCCGCCAGCGCGCGGATGACGTTGTCCATCTCATAACCGGTGAGCGGGACCTCCTGGCCGAAGACGGAGATGTCCAGACCGAAAATCGAGAGATTTCTCTCCGGCTCGATCATGAGGGGCAGGATGAATTGCGCCATGAAGAGGAGCGTGATGAGCGGGACACCGCGAATCACCTCGATGTAGCCGACACAGATGATGCGGATGGCAGGGAAGGTGCTCGCCCGGCCGAGAGCGAGCAGCATACCCAGCGGGAATGAGGCCACGATGCCGACCAGGGCCAGGATCAGCGTCAGCAACAGGCCGCCCCAGAGGAGCCGCGGCACGTCGCCCAGGACGAACATCGCGACGGAGAAGGCGACGATCCAGCCGACGATAGTGAGCGTCCGCACCTGATCGAGGAAGCGCGTAGGCGCCAGCACGACACGAGCGAATACGTGTGTGAGCGCAAAGAGACCGACCGCGCCTCCAGTCAGGGCTGTTACGCTACCGAGTCCGATGAAGAAGAACACGGGGATCAGTAGGATCGCCAGCACGGCTGCGGCTCGCAGGCCGGGCTTGCTCCAGAGGCCCAGGCTCCATCCGCTCATCCCGGCGAGGATGTAGACGGCGATCCAGACTCGAAAGAGATCACCTTCCGGAAACCGGCCGACGAAGAAGAGCCGCCGGTTTGTCGCGACGACCTCCCAATCTGCTGAGGCCAGCACGAACCGTGCCACGCCGAAGAAGGCGAACCCAATCACGGCGGATGTCACCACGGTGAGCACAACGTTTGCTGGGCTGCTGAACAGATTCTCGTAGGCCCAGCGCCGCGCGGTGCGCAGGGTAATCGGGGTGGCCGTTCTAGCAGAGACGGTCATCGTTACGTCGTCACAATCTGCATGCGTCGGTTCAGCAGGTTCATCACGAGCGAGATCAGCAGGCTCATCGTGAGGTAGGTCAGCATCACAAGGAGAATGAGGGGCACGGCCTGGCCGGTCTGGTTCGTGGTGATTTGAGCGATCTTAAACACATCGGGGAAGGCGACGAAGATGGCCAGGCTAGAGTTCTTGGTGAGGTTGAGATACTGGTTCGTCAGCGGCGGAATGAGGATGCGCATCGCCTGTGGCAGGATGACGAAGCGAAGGCGCTGCGCGGTAGAAAGACCCAGGGCCGCCGCCGCCTCCGTCTGGCCCTTCGAGATCGCAAGGATGCTGCCTCGCACGGTCTCGGCGATGAACGTGCCTGTGTAGACGACCAGCCCGATCAGAAGCGCGATGAACTCCGGGCTGAAGGTGAGCCCGCCGATTACGCGCCGCTCCTCGATCTGTGGCCGGTCGAAGTCGAGCGGGCCTCCGGTCAGAAAGAAGCCGGCAACTGCGATCGAGGAGAATATGCCAAGCGCCCACCACCACGGGTGGCTTGGCCGGCCGGTGTCTTCCTCGCGCCT
>JADFNZ010000010.1 GCA_022563135.1 Chloroflexota bacterium
TCCGCTTCGTCACTACACACCACGCAGGAGTATGATTCAGCCACCTCTCACCTTCCGTGCCATCATTCGCCGTACCAACCATATCTCATCGTCGCGAGTCTTCGTCCCGCCGTCCAGCCGCGCCTTCAGCAGAGCCGACAGCGCGGCTCCAATGCGCGGGCCACGCTGGACGCCGAGCGCTTGGAGATCCCGTCCGTTCAGGCGCGGCCGCACGAATCGCCATTCGTCAAGGTAAACGCGCGCCCGCTTCGCGGCAAGCGTGGGCCGTGCCCAGAGCGAGAACGCCTCGATCGCCTCGATCGGATGCGGAGCAAAGAGCGCCACCGCGCTGCTGGGCCTGAGGGACTGCGACGCCAGCCGGTGCACGATGCGCCGCAGCGCCAGGATGCCGCGCACGGCGGCCGCCTGGCGCTGGGAGAGCGCCAGGCGATCGATCGCTTGTTGCGCCCGCGCCCGCGTTGCGTTCGCCAGCAGGATCGAGATGAAGACGGCCACGCGATGGGAGGCCGCAACGCTCCCCAGCCGCCGCAGGGCCGTGATCTCGCGCGCGTCCGCCTGCAGCGCCGGATCGACGGCGGCGAGCACGCCGTTCCGGGTGAGAGAGCGCACCACAGCTGCAGGCTGCTGCTCCGCCGCCACACGCGCCAGCTCGTTTCGCAACCGCGCTCCGCTGATCATATGCAGGTAGGAACGATCGCGTTCGACTATAGTCCCTGTTTCCGATTCCAACCGGAAGCCGAGGCGCGCAGCGTAGCGAAGGGCGCGCAGGATGCGCGTCGCGTCGTCTCGGAAGCTGCCGTCATGGAGCACGCGGATTCGCCGCCGCCGCAGGTCCTCGCGGCCGCCGAACGGGTCGAGCAGCGCGCCGCGATTGCGGCCGGTGAGGAGTACCGCCATTGCGTTGATCGTGAAATCGCGCCGACGCAGGTCGGCGGTCATGCTCGCCGGACGAACCGTCGGGAGCGCGCCGGGCCGCGTGTATCGTTCGCTGCGGGCGCGTGCCAGGTCGAGCCGGAGACCGTCACGCTGGACCACGGCCGTGCCGAAGCGCTCATGGCGGACAACACGCGCGTCCAGCTTCGCGCCGATCGCCTTCGCCAGGCGAAAGACGTCGCCCTCAGTGACCAGGTCTACGTCCAACTGTTCTTCGTCAAGCAGGAGATCGCGGACCGCGCCGCCGACGAGATAGAGGTCGATGCCTTCCCGCTCAGCCAGCGCAACCGCCGTCTCCAGCTCCAGCGCGCCCACCTGTCGGAGGCGTCGCTGGAGCCGCGCAGGCAGGCGCCCTGCTCTTTCGCCCATGGTGGGAGCAGTGTAGCAGAGGCGTCGCAGTGGCTTTGACGGCCGTTTTCTTGACAAAGCCTGCCTGACCTTCCTAAGATAGCGCTGACCCGGCGGGCAGCGGTGGTTCTCGCACGCGAGGGCCATCGGAAAGGAAGGTGGAATCGCTGGGAGCGGGCACTGGCCAGCGCAGATTGGCTTCGGTTGTGATGGGCCCTGCAGCCATCACGTCTCGGGCCGTCGCCCGCACTACGGTGACACGCTCGCGCGAACGACACTCCCCATGCTGCTCGTCGGCAGCCCTCCTCCCCGCATGACAGGGATGACGACCGGCGGACGATCCTGCCGCTTCGCCGCTCTGTCGCATCCAATGCGTGAAGAGGTGGCCACAGTGGCGAAGCGGACAGCCCTAGAGCAGCGCCTGGGAGTGACCTTCAAGGATCGCTCGCTCTTGGAACACGCGCTGATTCATAGTTCGTACGTAAACGAAAACCCGCAGCTTGCTGCGGAATCGAACGAGCGCCTGGAGTTCCTCGGCGACGCGGTTCTGGGCCTCATCGTGGCTGATGAGCTCTACCTGCTCTACCCGGACTGGGATGAAGGCAAGCTCACGGAACTCCGCGCGCATCTCGTCCGCCGCGACACGCTGGCCGACGTCGCGCGGCGGCTGCAGCTCGGCGAAGCGCTGCAACTGGGCCGGGGCGAGGAGGCGGGAGGCGGCCCCGCCCGCCCGACGAACCTCGCCCACGTGTACGAGGCCGTGGTTGGAGCGATCTTCCTCGACCGCGGGTTCGCCGTGGCCCACCGCTTCGTCCGCCGCTCCCTCGAGGAGGAGTTCAGCCTTCTCGGCGGCAAGGCCTTCCCGATCGATCCCAAGTCGCGGTTGCAGGAGATCAGCCAGTCCCGCTTTCAGAGCGCCCCGCAGTACCGCCTCTTGAAGACGGAAGGACCCGACCACGACCGGCGCTTTACCGTCGAGGTGGTGATCGATGATACTAAACTGGGGCGGGGCACCGGGGCCAGTAAGCAGCAAGCGGAAAAGGAGGCGGCGACCAAGGCGCTGCGGCGGCTGGAGCAGAACGCGTGAGCGGGGAGACAGGGATGTCCGCTACATGTACCTGAAGCGGCTAGAGCTCCACGGATTCAAGAGCTTCGCGTCATCGACCACCTTCGAGTTGGGGACGGGCGTCACCTGTATCGTCGGCCCCAACGGCTCCGGCAAGACGAACGTCGCCGATGCCATCCGCTGGGTGCTGGGCGAGCAGGCCAGCCGCGTGATCCGCGCCCGCAAGACAGAGGACGTGATCTTTAGCGGCAGCGCGAAGCGCCCACCCATGGGCATGGCGGAGGTACGCATCGTCCTGGACAACGCGGACGGCTGGCTGCCGCTCGCGTTCGAAGAAGTGGTCGTCAGCCGGCGCGCCTACCGCAACGGCGATAACGAATACTACCTCAACCAGAGCCGCGTCCGGCTCAAGGACATCACAGAGCTCTTCCTGAAGGCCCAGGTCGGCCAGAACAGCTACGCGTTCATGAGCCAGGGCCTCGTAGACGAGGTGCTCACCCTCCGCCCCGACGAACGCCGCGGCCTCATCGAGGAGGCGGCGGACGTCCGCCTCCACCGCGTCAAGCTGGACGACGCCAGCAACCGCCTCCGAGCCACGCGCGAAAACCTCGACCGCATCGGCATGATCGTCGCCGAGATCGAACCGCGATTGCGCCAGCTCGAGCGGCAGGCGAACCGCGCCGATGTCCACGCCCGCCTGAGCGGTGAGCTCGCCGAGGCGCTCCACCTGCTCTTCGGCCACCAGTGGCAGGAGGCACAGGACGCGCTCGCCGCGGCCCGCGCCGCCTGCGATCAGCGTCAGCAGGAGTGCGATACGGTCCGTAAGGAGTTCGCGTCGCGCGAAGAAGGAGTCGCCGCGATCACAGCGGCGACGCAGGAGCGCCGCCAGGAGATCGCGAACCGGGAGGAAGCGCATCGCAACCTGGAGGAGTACCGGCGCGACCTCCAGCGCCGCATCACCCTGGACGGTGAGCGGCAGAGCATGCTGGCCGGCCGCGGCGAGGAGTTGGCATCCGAGATCGAGACCTTGCGCGCTGAGCGCGAGGAGATGGCCCGCCTCCTCGCCCAACATGAGGAGCGGGCTCGGACGCTCGAGGAGGAGCTCGGCGCGCTGGCCGTGCCCGAGGACGAGGCGCGGGAAGCGGAGCAAACGGAAGCCCGCCTGCGGGAGCTCCGGCAGGAGCTGACCGAGGCTGAGCGTTCCGCGGCGCAGGCGAGCGCCCACGCCGCCGAGGCCGAGGCGAAGGTCGCATCGCTCGAGGCGCAGCAACAGCGTCTGACGGTCGAACTCGCCACGCTCCAGCAGGAGCGACGCGAGCAGCTCGAAGCGCTCAAGGCGTGGGCGCGGGAGCTCGCCGTGCGGCAGCAGCGCTACCAGCAGCTCGAACCGGTGACTCAGCGAGGACTGCGCGACCTCAGCGAGATCGAAGCGCGGCTGGCCGGCGAAGCCAAGGCCGCCGAGGGCAGGCGAGAGGAGGTCCGCACGCTCACCGCCGAGCTGGAGACGGCGCAGGTCCGTCTGGATGCCGCGCAGGCCGCCGATGTAGAGCTGCCGGCGCCCGATGCGGGCGTCCGCGCGCTCCTCGCCGCCGGCGGCCGCATCACAGGCATGGAACCTGCGCCCGATGCGCGCATCCACGGCATGTCAGGCATGCTGGGCGAATTCCTTCGCGTGCCGGCGGGCCTAGAGCGGGCGATCGAGGCGGCGCTGGCCGAACACCTGCACGCGATCGTCGTGCAGAACCAGGATGACGCGCTCGCGGCCGTCGAGCTCCTCGTCAGCGAAGAGCTGGGCCGGGCGACAGTGCTGCCGCTGGCAGACGTGCGGACCGGCTACCCGCTGAACTTGCTGGAAGAGCGAGGCGTGGTCGGCGTGGCGTCGCAGCTCGTGCGTTGCGAGCAGCGCTTCCGGCCCCTGCTCGACACCCTCCTTGGCCGCACCATCGTCGTGGAGAACCTCGGCATTGCTAAGGCTGTGCTGCGGCGCGGACTGGGCACCGTCGTCACGCTGGACGGTATCCTGCTCCACCCCCTGGGCTCTATCACCGCCGGCAGCGCCCAGGCCATCCGCCGCGCCATCACCCACCAGCGCGAGGTGCGCGAACTGCCGGACGAAGTAGAGCGGCTGCGAACCGCCCTCAAGGACGCGACGGCCGCCGCCGAGAGCGGCGAACAGCAGCTCGCCGCGACGCAGCAGGCCCGCGACACGCTGGCGGCCGAGGTGGGCCGGCTGCGCGACGACTTCTCGCAGGCGGAAGATGCGCTGCGCCGCCACCGCGCCCGGCCTTCCGCGGCGGCCGCGCGCCTCGCGGCGCTGAACGCCAGGCGCAGCCACGCGCAGCGTTCGCTGGACGAGGCGGACCGCGCGCTGACCTCGGCGAAGGGCAGCATCGAGGACTCCAGCCATGAGGCCGCTGACCACCAGACGAGGACAGACAGCCTGCGTAGCGAGCTCGCGGAGCTGACAGCTTTCCACGAGCAGCTACTTCGCGGCGGCTCCGAGCGCTCATCGAAGCTCGCGGCGCTGGGGGCGGAGCGGGAGGTCTTGCAACAGCTCCGCACCGGCCAACAGGCTACCTTCTCCCGCGTCGAGCAGGAGCTCACCAGACGGAGCGAGCTTGCCACCCGCCTCGAAGAGGAGCTCCGCACGGTGCAGGGGCGGCTGGAGCTGACGCAGCAGGAGCTAGATCAAAAAGCGCGCGAGGCCGACGCCGCCCGCGAAGAGCTGGAGCCCGCCCGTGCCGCGCTGGAGCAGCTCGATTCGCGACAGCGCACTATCGACGGCGAGCTTGCCGCGGCCCGAGCGGCCGTCATGGAAGTGGAGCGCGCGCTGCTGGACGCCGAAGCGAGCGTACACCTCCGCAGCGAGGAGCTGGAGGCGCTACGAGCCAGGCTGGAGGAGGAAGGGTATCGCCCCTCGCCGGACGGCGAGGTCGTTCGCGGCGAGGACGAACGCGACGGCGAAGGACCGCCGCAGTGGCTGGCCGCGGAGCGGGCCGGCGACGAGGAGATCCCGCCAATGCGCGGCAGCGCCCAGGTCGACCCGGTCGCGCTCAAGGACCGTGTCTCCGAGCTGCGCGAGGAGATCCGCGGCCTGGGCCCGGTGAACGAGCAGGCTCAGACCGACTACGCCGAGAGCCGCGAGCGCCACGACTACCTCACCGGCCAGCTCGCCGACCTGGAGGAGGCGGAGGGCTCCCTGCTGGAGGCGATCGACGAGCTGGAGGCGATCATCAAGGAGCGCTTCTCGGTCACCTTCCGGCAGGTGAATAAGGAGTTCCAGCGCTACTTCGAGACCTTCTTCGGCGGCGGCAGCGGCGAGTTGCTGCTCACCAAGTCGGACGAGGACGGCCTGCCGGGCGTCGAGATCACGGCGCAGCCGCCGCGCAAGCGGGTACGCTCCCTGCAGATGCTCTCCGGCGGCGAGCGCTCGCTGACCGCCGTCGCGCTCCTCTTCGCGCTGCTGGCGACCCGCCCCTCGCCCATCTGCGTGCTGGACGAGGTGGACGCCGCGCTGGACGAGGCGAACGTCGACCGCTTCGCGACGGCGCTGCGGGAGCTGGCGGAGGCCACGCAGTTCATCATCATCACCCACAACCGCCGGACGATCGAGATGGCGGACACCATCTACGGCGCCTCCATGGGCGACGACAGCACCACCACCATCCTCTCCCTCCGCCTAAGCGACATCGCGGAGAGCTAAGGGCGATACTTCGCCCCAGGGGAGCCAGTATTCCAGCGGGTCGCCCAATGACGATGACGCCTGTGGCCACGGCCCTCCCGTTGCCCGCCACGAACCCTCGCGCTACTATCGAGCCGAGCCCGCCCGCACGCAAGGAGGTCCCGCTTGCTTCGCTTCTTTCGCCGCTCGCCTAAGGTCGAGGCGCCCGACGAGGAGGGCGTCGAGACGGCAGCGGACGCCGTCGATGTCGAGGACGAACAGCTCGCCGAGGAGGTGCAGGAGCGCACGGAGCAGGCGCTCCAACGCACCAAGCGGAGCTGGTTCGGCAGTATCACCGGCCTCTTCGACCGCGGCACCATCGACGAAGAGCTGTGGGAGGAGCTGGAGGAGCTGCTGATCGGCGCGGACGTCGGCGTCTCGACCACCCAGAAGATCCTCGACCGCGTGCGCGAGCGCGTCGAGCAGGAGCGGCTGAAGGACGCGGGCGCAGTGCGCGAGGCGCTCAAGGAGGCGCTCGTTGACATCCTCAACGCCCCGCACGGGGCGGGCCAGCTCTGGCGGCGCGACGACGCCGGCGAGCCGCCGCCGAAGCCGGGCGTGATCCTGGTGCTCGGCGTCAACGGCACGGGCAAGACGACCACGATCGCCAAGCTCGCCCACGCCTACAAGGCCGCGGGCGAGCAGGCAATCATCGCCGCCGCCGACACGTTCCGCGCCGCCGCGATCGAGCAGATGAAGGAGTGGGGCGAGCGCGTAGGCGCGGACGTGATCGCGCACAAGCTGGGCGCCGACCCGAGCGCGGTCGTCTTCGACGCGATGGAGGCGGCCGAGAGCCGCAACGCGGACATCGTCATCATCGATACGGCGGGGCGGCTGCACACGAAGTTCAACCTCATGCAGGAGCTGGGCAAGATCCGGCGCACCATCCAGCGCAAGGAGCCGTCGGCGCCGCATGAGGTGCTGCTGGTGCTGGACGCCACCATCGGCCAGAACGCGGTCATGCAGGCGGAGGCGTTCACCGAGGCGGTAGACGTGACGGCGGCCTGCTTGACGAAGCTGGACGGCACGGCCAAGGGCGGCATCGTCTTCGCCATCAGCGACGAGCTCGGCATCCCGATGCGTTTCGTCGGCACCGGAGAGCAGCCCGAGGACCTGGCGCCGTTCTCCGCTGAGACGTTCGTCGACGCGCTCTTCGAACAGTAATTTCTTCGCCGGCCGCTGCGTTTATATCTGGATAACGACCTTCGTACCCGTTACCATAAGAGACAACCAATGTCCGAGACGATCACCTGGTGGGTTGTCGCGCAGGTGGTGGGTCTCGCAGCCCTGCCACTGTGCCTCACCCTCTTCCGCCGCCTGCCCGACAGGGGCTACGCGCTATCGAAGCCATTCGCGCTGCTGCTCGTCGGCTACCTCTTCTGGATCCTGAACATCCTGCACGTGCTGCCGAACTCGGTCGGCGGCATCGTCTGGGCGCTGATCTTTCTCGCGGCGGGCTCCGGCATCGTGGTCTGGCGTCGGCGCGACGATCTGCTCGCCTTCGCCCGCGCCCACTGGTGGCTGATCGGCGTCACCGAGGCGATCTTCCTGCTCACGTTCGTCACGGCGGCGTTCCTGCGCTCCTACGTACCGGAGATCGCGGGGACAGAGAAGCCGATGGACTTCATGTTCCTCAACGCCGTGATCCAGGCCGACAACTTCCCGCCCGCTGACCCCTGGCTGGCGGGCGAGAGCGTCAGCTACTACTACTTCGGCTATCTGCTCATCTCCGTGATGACGCGGCTGAGCGGCGTCGCGCCGGCGATCGGCTTCAACCTGGGGCTGGCGCTGATCGTCGCGATGACGGTCACCGCGGCGTTCAGCATCGTCTACAACCTGGCGGCGCCGCGCGAACGGCGTCTGAACGAGGCCGGCCCAGGCACGCCCGCGGCGGGGTTTACGGCGCGGCCACTCGTGCGACCGATGATCTTCGGCCTCGTGGCTGCATTGCTGCTCGCCGTGATGGGCAACCTGGAGGGGATGTTAGAGTGGCTCGCCTCCCACAACGTCGGCGGCAGCGGCTTCTGGAGCTTCGTCGGCGTGGCGAACCTGGTCCCGAGCAACAGCGCGCAGTGGTTCCCGGACCAGTTCTGGTTCTGGTGGCGCGCGACGCGCATCCTGGACGGCGGCGTGGGCATCCATGAGTTCCCCTTCTTCAGCTTCTTGCTCGGCGACCTCCATCCACACGTGATGGTGATCCCATTCGTGCTGCTCGCGATAGGCGCCGCGCTGTCCCTGCTGCGCTCGGAGGGGCCGCTCGACATCGTCTACTGGCTGGAGCGACCGCTGGCGCTCGTCGCGCTCGGGGTCATCCTAGGTGGTCTCGCCTTCCTCAACACCTGGGACATGCCGACGATAGCCTTCATCATCGTGCTCATCGCACTGCTGCGGAACCGGCTGCTGGCGGGGCGCTGGTCGTGGGGCCTCGCCGGCGACACGGCGGGCTTCGTCGTGCCGTTGATGCTGGTGGCGTTCCTGGCCTACACGCCGTTCTACTTCGGTGGCTTCGATAGCCAGGCGTCGGGATTCACCGCGGAGGCGGGCGCGGGCAGCGGCCTCTTCCACACCTTCCTCCTCTGGGGCCCGTTCGCGGCAATCGTACTGCCATATGCCATCTGGCGACTTACTCGGGGCGGCCGGCCGCTCACATCGACGGCGGTCCTCTGGTCGCTGATGCCGGCGCTGGCGATCGTGCTGGCTTGGTTGGCCTGGGACGGCCTGGCTTCCGTCTCGGGCGCGCTGCCGAATCTCTTTGCACTGAACGACGGCGCTGCCGGCTTCTGGAGCCGCGTCGGGGCGCGCGACTGGAATTGGCTGACCGTGGCGGTCCTGGCCGCCGTGCTGGGGCTCCTCGTGCTCGCCCTGGCGCGCGAAGTGGAGCGCACGAAGAACGATGACGAAGGCGACAGCGGCCACGTCTTCGCGCTGGCGCTCTCAGCGACGGCCGCCCTGCTCATCCTGGGCGCGGAGTTCTTCTACATCCAGGACTTCTTCGGCAGCCGCCTGAACACAATCTTCAAGCTCTACTATCAAGCGTGGCTGCTGCTGAGCATCGCCGGGGGCTTCGCCCTCTACGAGCTCGCGCGCGGCTTCCAGATGCCGAAGGTCACCGTGCCGCGTAGGATCGCGCACGAGACCTCGCTCGGCGGTTGGTCGCTCGGCGAAGGAGGTGTAATCGTCGCCACGTTCGCGACCGCCGTCCTCGGCATCGTGCTGATGGAGGACGCACTGACGCGCTTCATCGGCGCCTTTGCTCTCGGCGGCGTCGCGTTCATCATCGCGACGGGAGCGCTGGCGCTGTGGCGCAGCGCGGAGCCACAGTCGGACGGCTCCCGCGTCGCGATTACCTGGCGCTCAGCCTGGGCGGGCGGCGTCGCGCTCTTCGTCCTCGCCGGCTTCGCCTATCCGTTGCTCGCGACGTTCAACCGCACGAACAATTTCGACCAGCCACGCTCCCTCGACGGCCTCGCCTACCTGGAGCGCAGCGACCCCGACCAGCTCACCGCCATCGCCTGGCTCCGCGATCAGGAGGGCCAGCCTGTCGTCGCGGAGGCGATCGGCAGGCCGTACGATACGAACACGAGCCGCGTCTCCGCCGTCACCGGCTTCCCGACGATCCTCGGCTGGCCGGGCCACGAGAGCCAGTGGCGCGGCGGCTACGAAGAACAGGAGGGCCGCCCGGAAGACCTGCAGCTCCTCTATACGAGCACCGATCCTGATCAGGTGAGGGCTGTGTTACAGAAATACGACGTCGCCTTCGTGTACGTCGGCCCGGCCGAGCGCCAGCAGTACGGCGAGCTCGCCGTCCCGCAGACGGCGCTGATGGAGCCGGCCTTCGAGCAGGGCGACGTCACGATCTATCGCGTGCGCCCCGGTATACTAGGCGAAGGAGTCACGACTAGCCCATGACCACTGGGGAACGTCTGAGCACCTACTGGGCGGAGCGGCAGGGCGAACGCGCGCAGCTCGCGACGCTGGCCGCGCGCTACTGGCAGGTGGGGCTGATCGTCGCGCTGATCGCGGTGGCGGCGGCGCTGCGGCTCTGGGACCTGAGTGGCCGCGCCGTCCACCACGACGAGAGCATCCACGTCAAGTTCGCCTGGGACATCACGCAGGGCGCGTCGTACATCCACGACCCGGTCTACCATGGGCCGTTCCAGTACTTCGGCACCGCCGCGACGTTCCTCCTCTTCGGCGGCAGCAGCGACTTCACGGCGCGGCTGCTGCCCGCCCTCTTCGGCATCGGGCTGGTCGGCCTGCCATTCCTACTGCGCCGCCAGCTTGGGACGCTGGGCGCGTTCGTCGCCGCGGGCTTCCTGGCCTTTTCGCCGGTGCTCCTCTACTTCAGCCGCTTCGCGCGCAACGACATCTACGTGGCGGTCTTCACGCTCGCCATCGTCATCGCCATGTGGCGCTTCCTCTCGGACCGGAAGTACGGCTGGCTGATCGCGATCGGGCCGCTGCTGGCGCTCAGCTTCGCCGCCAAGGAGGTCACCTTCATCACCGTCGCCGTGCTGCTCGTCTACCTGAACTTCATGGTGGCGAACGAGCTCATCGACCAGATCCGCGCGTCGCGCCGCCTGCGGCCTGAGCAGACGCTGCTCGCCTACGCGCTCATCATGCCGACGGCCTGGGCGATCGTCGCCCTCTGGCCGCTTCTGCGGGGCTGGCGCGAACGGTTCGCGCTCTCCGAGATGCCGGCCGCTGGGCCACTGCTGATTATCGTCGGCACGCTGGCGGCGCCGCAGTACGCAGCGGGTATTCAGAAGGTGCCGTTTATCGGGGACGACGGCTACCAAGTCGCCTCCGAGCAGAACCTGATGCACGTGACGATCCTGACGCTCATCTTAGGCTCGGCGGCCGTGGGGCTGCTCTGGCGGCCACGCGTCTGGCTCATGGCCGCCGGCCTCTTCTACATCGTCTACGTCCTGCTCTTCACCAGCTTCTTCACGAACATGGCCGGCTTCTGGTCCGGCAACTGGGGCTCGCTCGACTACTGGCTCGGCCAGCAGCTCGTGCGGCGCGGTGGCCAGCCCGACTACTACTACTTCATCCTGCTGCCCGCCTACGAGTTCTTGCCGCTGGCCTTCGCGCTGGGCGGCGCGTTGTACTACGGCTTCCGGGGCAAGCTGGAGCAGAAGCTGCTCACCGCATCGGCGCTGCTGCTCGTCACTGTGCTGGCCGTCCTGCCGGATAGCTTCCCGCTCCTCGGCGGCATTCGTATCGAGGCGGCGTTCATCATCGCCATCGGCACCGTGCTCGCCCTATCGATGGAGGGGTTCACGAAGTTCCTCATCTTCTGGACGCTCTCGATCCTCTTGAGTATTACCATCGCCGGGGAGAAGATGCCGTGGCTCACCGTGCACCTCGCGCTGCCGCTCGCCCTGCTCGGCGCGAAGATACTGGACGACGTGCTCTCGCGCGTGGATCTCCGGATGACCGTGACCGCAGCGCGCCGCCGAAGAGACCGCGCACCAACCGACGCAGCCTGGGAGGAGGAGGAGGAAAAAGAAGAGGAAGAAGAAGAGGCGCCGTCCCTGGCCTGGGAGCGACTGGCGCCGTTCGGCGCGGGCGCCCTGCTCGCGCTCTTGGCGGCGCTCGCGTTCCTCATCGCCGGGCCGTCGTCTCCGCTCTCGGTCGTCGCCTGGCTCCTCTCGCTGGCCGCCCTCGGCGCCGTTCTCTGGGCCGCCCGCAGCGTCTCTTGGCAGGCCGCCGGACAGGTCGCCGCTGTTGCGCTGTTCGCCGCCCTGGCGGTCTTCACGCTGCGCACCGGCGGCACCGCCGCGTTCGATGAAGGCGTCCCCGGTGGCACGCCGCCGGAGCTGCTCATCTACGCCCAAGGGTCGCCACAGCTCAGCGCCATTCGCGACGACATCGACCGGCTAGCCAGCGACTCCGGCGTCGGCCACAACCTAAGGATCGTGGTGGACAACAGCGCCAACATCTGGCCCTGGCCGTGGTACCTGCGCGACTACAATAACGTGCAGTACATCAACATCGACGACAGCTTCGAGCCCGAGGCGGGCAGCGTACTCCTCCTCACGACGGGGAACCAATCGAGAGTCGAGCCGTTCCTCGATCAGTTCCAGGAGGGCATCCCCTACACGCACATGTGGTGGTTCCCTGAGCGGTATCGCAACCTGGAGGCAGCGAGCTTCCTAGGCGATACGATCACGGGCAACAACCTCGACACCTTTCGCACTTACTTCATCGACCGCACCGTGACCGGCGTGACGACCGGCCCGGATCGGATCGCCTACTTCCCCAGCGAGTTCCCGACGAACGTCACGGCCTCGGAGGGACCGCTGCCGGACAGCCCGCCGCCGCCGCCCACAGGGCCGGCACAACTCTTGGACGAGCAGCTCCAGGTGGTCGTCGGTTCTTCAGGAGACGGCGACGGAGAGTTCTCGCAGCCGGCGGGCCTCACCGTGGATGCGGATGGCAACCTGTACATCGTCGACACGCTGAACCACCGCGTGCAGAAGCTCGCGCAAGACGGTTCGTTCATCGACGCTATCGGCGGCCAGGGTTCGGATCCCGGCGAGTACGCCAACCCGCAGGCGCAGGACTCCCAGTTCGCGCCGGACGGGCCATGGGGCGTCGCCGTCGATGCGGACGGCAACCTCTACGTGGCGGACACCTGGAACCACCGCATTCAGAAGTACGGCCCTGATCTCAACCTCGTCGCGGACTGGAGCATCGGCGGCCTGTTCGGGCCACGAGACATCGCCATCACGAGCGCCGGCAACCTGCTCGTGGTCGACACCGGAAACAAGCGCATTATGGAGTACACACCCGCGGGCGAATTTCTCCAGCAGCACGGAAGCGCCGGCGACGGCCCGGGCGAATTCAACGAGCCGAGCAGCATTAGCATCACGTCGGACGGCGACATCTACATCGCGGACTATTGGAACCGGCGCATCCAGCACTTCGACGCCGAGTTCAACTACATCGACGAGATCGCCGTCCCCACGTGGGGCAGCTCCGGAATCACCGACCGCGCCTACCTCGTCGCGCTCGACAACGGTACGATCCTGGCCACCGACCCGGCCAGTTCGCGAATCCTCATCTTCGATGCCTCTGGAACCGAGACCGCTGCCTGGCGGCTGATCGAAGGTGAGAGCCGCCCGATCGGCATCGTCGTGAACGAGGGCCAGATCTACGTCTCCGACGGCGCGGCGTCTGAGGTGCGCCGGATCCCGCTGATCGCGCTGCTGGCGGCTTCCGCGCCGTAGACGCGGCCCAACCTCTCGCGCGATCGCCGCTCCATTGCTGAGGCCCCATCCGTGGGCTAGAATGGGGCTGCTGCATGAGCGGAACCAACGAAGGCGCTGTCCAGTGAAGGTGCGCAAAGCGGTCGTCCTCGCCGCCGGGTACGGCACGCGCCTGCTCCCCGCCACCAAGGCGCAGCCGAAAGAGGCGCTCCTCCTCGTCGACAAGCCGATCATCCAGTACACCGTTGAAGAGGCCGCCGCCTCCGGCCTGGAGCAGGTGATCATCGTGACCTCCAGCGGGAAACGAGCGGTGGAGGACCACTTCGACCGCTCGCCCGAGCTGGAGCGCGCGTTGCAGGAGAAGGGAGAGGACGCCAAGCTCGCGGAGATCCGCCGCATCACCGACCTCGCCCACATCGTCTACGTCCGCCAGCACGAGCAGCGCGGCATTGGGGACGCCGTCCTCACCGTCCGCGACGTCGTCGGGGACGAGCCGTTCGTCCTCCTCTTCCCCGACGACGTGATCGTCGCCGACGTCCCCGCCGCGAGGCAGCTCATCTCCGCCTTCGAGACGCACGGCGGCTCGGTCGTTGCCGTCGAAGAGGTGGCGCGCGACGATCTGAGCAGCTACGGCATCATCGATGGCGAGCCGGTGAGCGATCGCGCCTATCGGCTGCGCGGCCTGGTGGAGAAGCCTGCACCGGACGAGGCGCCCTCGAACCTGGGCATCGTCGGGCGCTACGTCTTTACGCCACGGATCTTCGACGCGATCGCCCGGACGCCTCCCGGCAAGGGCGGCGAGGTGCAGATCACCGATGCCATGGCCCGCCTGCTCGAAGACGAACCGCTCTTCGCCTATCGCTTCGAGGGCCGCCGCTACGACACCGGGCGGCCACTGGGGCTCCTGCAGGCCTCGGTGGAGATCGCGCTGCAGCGGCCCGATATTGGGCCGGAGTTCCGTCGCTACCTGCGCACGCTGGACCTGGGAAGCTGAGGCCGGCTGATGCGGATCCTCTCGCTCGGCTTTCCGCTCCCCGGCCGGTACGTCCACAACCACTCCTTCGCCAGCGCGCCCTGTTTCTTCGACTACGACGCGCTCGTCGTGCATCCGCAGGCGCTCTCGCAGCTCATCGAAGAGGTGATCGACGGCGGCGCGGAGCACACCACCCACGACCGGCAGCGGGTGGTCAACGCCCCCAGCACTCCAGACACTGTTGGGCTGGCGGACGTGCTGCGCGCCCGCCAGGACGAAACGGCGCGCCTGCTCGCGCGCGGCGGCCTCGTCGTCTGCTTCGCATATCCAAACGTGCTGCACCAACGCGTCGCGGGCTTCAGCGGCTGCGACCGCTACTTCTGGCTGCCCGCGCCGCCCGGTCTCCAGTACGGTGAGCCCGTGCTGCGTCGGGGCGAAGGCTCCGAGCTGATGGTTACCGAACACGACCACCCCTTCGGGCCCTTCCTCCAGCAGTACCGGGCGAAGCTCGCCTACCACGCCTACTTCGCGGACGATACGCCCGGGTTCGCCGCCGCCGGGCGCGTCTTCGCCCGCAGCGCGGGCGGCGCGGCCATCGCCGTCGAGCTGACGCTGCCGCATGGGCGGGCGGTCTTCCTGCCGCCACCCGCGCGCATGCCCACGGGCGACCCCCGCTACACCTTCGCGAACGCGCTGCAGGACGGAATTCGCCAGGCGCTGCGTCAGGCCGCCACCTCCCCACCGCCTGTCTGGCTGCGCGAGTACGAGCTGCCAGGCCTCGCGGAGCGTCGCGCCGCCGTGACGGCCTCGCAACGCGGGCTCGACGAAGCGCAGGCGGCCGCAGGCACGGACGCCGATGCACTCGAGGAGATCGACCGCTACCGGCGGCTGCTCTGGCAGGAAGGCCGGCACGGCCTGGAGCAGCCCGTACGCGACGCGCTGGCCCTGCTGGGCTTCCGCGTCGTCGCGCAGGACGAAGACGAGCCGGCCGAACTCTGGCTGGAGGGTGAGGACCGCACCCGCCACATCATCGCCCTGGAGACCGACGCGAGCAGCGAGGCGGTGGGCATGGACGGCCACTACCGCCTCCGCCGCCGTCTTGAGGAGGCGATCGCGGAGGGCAAGCCGAAGCGCGGCCTGCTCATCATCAACGGCTTCCGCACTGCGCCGCCTCCGGAGCGGGAGGCGCAATACCAGGACCCCTTACGTGTCGCAGCGGAGAGCATGCGCTACTGTGTGGCGACGACGGAGCAGCTCTTCCACGCGACACGGGCCGCGCTGGACGGGGACGAGAAGACCGTACAGGCATTCCGCGAGCGGCTGCTCACAACGGACGGCGTGCTGACAGAGGACTAGCGGGCGCCTTCGCGCGCCGCAACGGAGGAGTAGACGCGATGGCAACGGCACCTTCCTGGGCCCTGATTCTAGGCGCGTCGAGTGGCTTCGGGGAGGCGGCTTCCCTGGAGCTGGCACGCACGGGCTACAACATCTTTGGCGTACACCTGGACCTACGCTCCACGATCGCCAATGCGGAACGCATCCAGGAGGAGATCCGCTCGCACGGACAGCAGGCGGTCTTCTTCAACATCAACGCCGCGGACGAAGGCAAGCGCACCCGGGTCATCGAAACGATGCAGGAACGGCTGCAAGAGGACGGCGACGGCGCCTACGTCCGGGTCCTGCTGCACTCCCTCGCCTTCGGCACGCTCTTGCCCTTCGTGGGAGAGTCTCCGAAGGACGTGATGAGCCAGCGCCAGATGGATATGACCGTGGACGTGATGGCCCACAGCCTCGTCTACTGGGCCCAGGACCTCTGCGCGCGAAACCTCCTCCGCCGCGGCAGCCGGATCTTCGCCATGACCAGCTCCGGTGCGACGAGGGTGATCAACGCGTACGGCGCGGTCTCCGCGGCCAAGGCCGCGCTGGAGTCGCACATCCGCCAGCTCGCGTTCGAGCTGGCGCCGCTCGGCATCACCGCGAACGCGATCCGCGCGGGCGTGACCAACACGCCGGCCCTCCAGCGCATCCCCGCGGGCGCCGCGCTCCTCGCGCGCGCAAAGGAGTTCAACCCCTCCGGCCGGACGACGACGCCCGAGGATGTGGCGCGGGCCATCGCCGCGCTGTCAGACGAACGGCTCGCCTGGATGACGGGCAACGTGATCGGCGTCGATGGCGGGGAAGATCTCACGGCCTGACCGCGGTGTCCACCGCGCGCGCTCCTTGACCGTATCTACGCCAGCGGTGAGAATCAGCTTGTCTAGCACTCAGCAAGCGAGCACTAGTTGGAGGAGGAACTCGTGCGAAAGAACAGACTGCTCATTCTGGTAGGCATCATGATCGCGGTGTTCGCCATCGCCGCCGTCGCCTGCGATGACGACGATGACGACGACGATGACGTATCGCCCACCGCCACTGTCGCCGACGACGGCGATGGAAACGGCGCGGTAACGACACTGAGCGCACTCATCACTGGTGTTGATGATGCAGGCATCACAGGCTCGGCGACACTGACGGAGGAGAACGGTGTAGCAAGCATCGCGCTCACCGTACTAGGGCTCCCCCCGGGGCCGCACGCGAACCACGTGCACCACGGAACGTGCGCTGCGCAGGGTGAGATCCACGTAACCCTTCAGGAGCTCCAAGCCGATGATAACGGAGACGCCGCGGGAACGACGAGCGCGGAGCCTCCTGCCGTGGATCCAAGCTTCCCCCTGAGCCACTTCGAGCAGGGTCATTACGTTGCCATCCACGCGGACGATTTCGCCGTGATCGCCTGCGGAGACGTCGTATAGGGGCCGAGGGCTAGCGAGAGCCTCCGTCTGCCCGCCGCCATGCGGCGGGCGGACGGTGCGTGGCGCGCGACGAGCGCCGGTTGCGCGAGGTCCGCCGGCGGAGCTTCGGCGGGCGGAAAGGAGAACGAGCATGGAGTTTAAGGAGGTCATCGGACGCAGACGCTCCATCAGGTTCTTCGAGCCGGAGAAGCCCGTTGAGCGGGAGAAGATCCAGACGATCCTGGAGGCCGCCAGGCTCGCCTCCTGCGCCGTCAACGCTCACTGGGCGAAGGCGATCGTCATCGAGCGCGACAAGCTCCCTGAAGAGAAGCTGGAGCGGCTGAAGACGCCGGTGGCTGCGCTCAACATCGAGCTCGCGCCGGTCCACATCTACTGGTACGCGGACCTGAGCGTAGTGACGCGCATCGAGGGCAGCCGGCTCAAGGAGCTGGTCGACGTAGGAGCACTCGCCCCTACCCATGGCTGGAGCCACAAGTTCGTCGACGAGTTCGTCTATCCGCAGATCCTCAAGCCGATGACCGAAGGGCCGGGCTACCCCGTCGGCGCCGCCACGGACGCGGGCGTCGCGATGTGCCAGGCCCTGCTCACGGCCTTCGACGAGGGGCTGGGCGCCTGCCTCAGCTCCTTCAACCCGGCCATCGCCAAGGAGCTTTTCAACGTGCCAGACGCGTGGATCCCCCTCTACGTCCTGCTCGTCGGCTATCCGGCGGAGTCCTGGGACGCCGGCGGACAGCGGCCAAGACCGCCCTTTGAAGAGCAGTACTTCGAGGGCGAGTACGGCAAGCCGTTCCAACGCGACGATGCGGTGGTAGAGAAGCTGAAGGCCGCCAAGATGATCCAGCCGCCTGCCACGCCGAACAATCCTGAGCGGATCGAGGAGATCAAGCGGCTGGCGGAACGGCTGGGCCTGCCGCTCTAGCCTCCGTGGCCGAACGCCAGCGGCTCACCGACTCTGCCGCGGTGGAGACGTGGCTGGCCGGCCTCCGTCAGCACTGGGGCGGCGACCCTGAACGCGACGATCCAGAACGCCTTGAGATTCTCGAGGCGTTCTGCGCGTTCGCCGAGAGAGACCCCGACGCGATCATCGACGAGTGCGTGCGCGTGCGTGACGGCGGGAAGACGATCCGGGCGAAAGGACGCCGCCGCTACGCCGGCCTGATCGCGAAGTTCCAGTCGCAGGTGGAAGGGCCTCGGCTGAGACGGGCGAAGTGGGGCAACACCATCCGGAGCTTCCTCATCCACAACGGCGTGTTGTTCCAGTCCGGCCTCCAGGCCGGCGAGGGCTCGCGGGATTAGGCCGGCTCGGTGACAGGCTGCGAGCGCAGCGCGCTACGCGGCAGCATCCCCTCCATAATGCGTTCCAGGGCCATGGTGTGGGCGCAGGCGCCCCAGCCGACGAAGAAGTCGCAGTTACAGCGCCACGTGTCCTCCGTGAGCGAGACCTCGTGGCGGTCGTTCTCGCCATCGAACTCCACGCGCAAGCCGCGGACGTGGATACGGCTTCGCTCCTGAGCGTAGCGCTTCGCCTTTTCGATCTTCCCGATGAGGCCAGAGTTCATCTAGCACCCCTCTCCTTTCAGGCGAAAATAAATCGGCACCGGATATTATTCCGGTGCCAACGTTCACACAACCAAGAGAAGGCAGGACATCGCACAAACCCCTCTATTCATTATTCTACGCGTCGCGAGCGATGCCGTCAAGCCGGTACATCCCGCTTGCGACTATAGCGAGTCGCGATAGCGATTGGCGATCGGTAGCCGTCGATCTCGGCCGAACGCGCGCGGCGTGATCTTGACGCCCGGAGGCGCCTGCCGCCGCTTGTACTCGTTCCTATCGACCATTTCCAGCACGCGTTGTACCAAGGCCGCATCGTGGCCCGAAGCGACGATCTCCTCCAAGCTACGGTCCTCCTCCACGTACGCCTCAAGGATCGGGTCGAGCTGTTCGTAGGGAGGCAGGCTGTCCGTGTCGAGCTGCCGGGGCCGCAACTCAGCGGACGGCGGCTTCTCGATCGAGCTGCGTGGAATCAGGTCCCGCCCGGCGACGCGGTTGCGGTGCTCGGCCAGACGATAGACCAGCATCTTCGGCACGTCCTTCAGGACCGCAAACCCGCCCGCCATGTCTCCATAAAGTGTGCAGTAGCCCGCCGCGTACTCGCTCTTGTTCCCCGTCGTGAGCACCCACGAGCCGAAGGTGTTGGAGAGAGACATGAGCACGTTGCCGCGGATGCGGGCCTGCACGTTCTCCTCCGCCGTGCCCACCCGGCGCCCCGCGAACGGACGCTCCAGCATCTCCATGAACGCCGCGTGCGCCGGTTCGATCGGGATGATCAGCAGCTCGATGCCCAGATTCTCCGCGAGCTGCTTCGCGTCCGCGAGCGATCCCTCAGATGAGTAGCGCGACGGCATCGACACGCCCACGACCTGCTTCTCCCCGAGGGCGTCCGCCGCGATGGCGGCCACCAGGCTGGAGTCGATGCCGCCCGAGAGGCCGATCAGCGCGCTCTCGCAGCCCGCCTTCGCCCAGTAGTCCCGCGTGCCGGTCACGAGCGCCGCGTACACCTCCGCCTCCGGGCCCAGCGGCTCCGCAATGCGGACGGCCAGGGGCGGCTTCTGCGTCGCAGCCGGCGCGGTAGAGACCTCGATACGCGGACAACGCTCACCGTCGCCAGCAGCGAGCTTCTCTTCGCCGCCGTATGGGTCGTGCCGCCGCGTTTCGTGTATGGCCGCTACGTCCAGGTCGCAGACGAGCAGCTCCTCCTCAAACTGAGCCGAGCGGGCGACGACCTCGCCGTGCTCGTCCAGGACCACGCTGCCGCCATCGAAGACCAGCTCGTCCTGCCCGCCAACGAGGTTGAGGTAGCAGACGATCACGGCGTTGTCGCGCGCCCGTCCGGCGAGCATCTCCTCCCGCGACGCCCTCTTCCCCGCGTGATACGGAGAGCCGTTGATGTTGATGATCACCTCCGCGCCGGCCTGCGCCTGAGCGCGGCACGGTCCGTGCGGATACCAGATGTCCTCGCAGATGTTCACGCCGACAGGGACGCCGGCGATCTCGAAGACGGGCGCGTCGACGTGGTTGAGGGCCCCATAGGCAGGAAGCTCCAGGAATTGAAACGGACGTGCCAGGCCATCCGGGAATCACGCTGTGGCTGAGCAGCAGGCCTGCGCCCAAGACGTGAGTTTCCTTGTCCCCGACTGGGACGACCGCGTCGACTCAGGGTTCAAGTTCGATCGCGACGAATGGTCTGGTAGCAAACCCGAGGACCGTGAAGACAAATACGCTCACCAGCTCTTCGACAGCGGTCC
>JADFNZ010000011.1 GCA_022563135.1 Chloroflexota bacterium
GCCGGGCGGCGGATCGGGCACGAGCCCCTTCGCGATTGCCGTTGCTGCGGCTGCCGCCGGCGCGCTCGCCGCCGGCTTCGGCGGCGCCGGTTGGTACGCATTGCGCCGGCGATAGATCAATTGATAGCGTGGTGGGAGAATGCCCACTATTCGCTTCTGGGAGTGAAGAATGAACGGACGGCGCATCCTGCTGACGCTGAGACTGTCAGCCGTTCTCGCCGGGGTACTGACCGCAGGAGTCCTCCTGTGGCTCCAGTTCGGCCAACACGGCTCACCGCTCGCGGAGGCGACCGACACCGTCGACATAGAGGTTCGAAGCTTCTGGTTCTGCAACTCCAGCCATAATGGGGCAGGCTATGCGTGCGTCACTACGATCGCGCCTGGTACAACCGTGCGATGGAACTTCACGCAGGGCACGCACACTACCACAGAATGCGGGAACAACTGGGTGAACGCGATTAGCTGCTCGGACCCCTTGTGGAACTCCGGCAGTCAAGGAAGCGGAAATACCTACGAGCGGACATTCAACAGCACGGGCGAGTTCTTCTATCTTTGCAAGATTCATCCCACCACCATGTTTGGGAAGATCGTCGTGTTGGGCTCCCCCAAACCGACCGCGACAGACGCGCCACCGACGAATACTCCCGCGCCCCCCACGCAGACTGACACTCCAACGCCGACGCCCGGGCCTACGGACACACCTACACCCACGCCGACGGTCAAGCCGCCGGACGGCGACACAGATGGCGACACGGTCCCGAATAGTACGGATCTCGATGACGACGGCGACGGCTGTCTAGATACACAGGAGCACGGCGACGACGCCGTTCTCGGCGGGCAGCGTGACCCGCACAACTTTTGGGACTTCTTCGACCCGAACCGGGACCGCTCCGTCACCGTGCTCGACTTCTTTGCCTTGCTCCAACGCTTCGCCTCCGCGGGCGACCCGAACATCGACCCGCTGTCGAACCCGCCGGCGCCGCCGGCCTACCATACGCGATTCGACCGAGGCGCAGTCATCGGGGCGAACCCGTGGAACCTTGGGCCACCGGACGGCGCCATCGCCGTGACCGACTTCTTCTCGCTGCTCGTCCAGTTCGGCCACACCTGCGGCTAACGAGCGAAGCGGCCCAGGCGCGAAGGGAGCCAACCAGAAATGCAACGGCGAGAGACCAGGCGACAGCAGGAGACGCGCAGGCGACGCCAGTGGCGGCGCAGAGCCCTTCTTGGCGGCATCGCCACGCTTGCTGTCGTCGCGGCCTTCGCCATCTTGTTCGGCCTGACGCGAGACGGACCATCCGGGCCGCCCCGCGCAGCGATCATCGACCAGGTCTCCCTCACCTACCCAAACCCGGACTTCATCGAACGCGCAACGCGCACGCTGGAGGAGAGTGGCCACACGGTCGACTACTATCCCGGCGAGGAGGTCACCGTGGACCTCTACCGCCGGCTCCCCTCGCTCGGCTACGACGTGATCCTGTTTCGGGTGCACGCGGACCGCATCGAGGGGACGTGGCGCGGCGAACCTATCGACGAGGTGATCCTCTTTACCTCGGAGCCGTACGACCCGCGCAAGTACCGCGACGACCTGTCGAACAAGCGCCTCACCAGCGCACGCTACTACGAGGGCGGCGAGCGCTTCTTCGGCATCTCGCCCGACTTCATCGACGACCGCATGACGGGCGACTTCGGCGGCGCGACGATCTTCATGATGGGCTGCGAGGGGCTCATCTCCGAGCGGACGGCGCAGGCGTTCATTGATAAGGGCGCGGACACCTATATCAGTTGGGACGAGACCGTCTCCGCCTCTCACACCGACGCGGCCACCGAGCGCCTGCTCGATCTCATGCTGCTGGAGGGCCAGTCCGCGCAGGAGGCCGTCGCGCAGACGATGGCGGAGATCGGCCCGGATCCAACCTATGGGAGCAAGCTCGGCGTCTATGAACCGTAATAGCGATCTTCGTAGGCACGCTGTATACTGGCAGCGCTGGCTGACATAAGCCCCCCGACGGAACGTCCGCCCCGCCCGGACTGAGCCTCTTCGAAGAGACGGGAGACGACGTGTTCCGCGCGACCGGCCGAACAGGCCTGATCCTTACGGCGCTGGCGTTCGTCGCAGCGGCGGGCTTTTTCGCGCTCTCAGGCAGCCCCGCCGCGCAAGCGCTCCCGCCCGCAGGCACGGACATGTTCACGGTCAACGGCCAGGTGAGCATCATCAGCCTCCTCGGCAGCGAGACGATTCCCCTGAGCGGCACCGTCACGATCAACCGCAGCGATCCCGGCCTCGATCTCGGCACGGAGGTCGTGGACGCTGAGATCGTCTCGATGTCCCTCACCGGCACGAGCGTCACCGGCACTGTCACCATCACGGAGAGCCCCGTGCTGGCCTCGACCGGCGAGATCCGGAGCTTGCAGCCCCCGCCGGACGAGTTTCCGGCCTCCAGCTTCTTCGACGTCTTCATCGTCGCAGAAGTTCCGGCGGCGCCGGCGGCCACGGTCTTCCTGCATAACGACATTGCGCTGCACGTCCTGCCGATGGCGGCCGGCGCTGAGGTCCCGCTCAGCGAATGGCCTCCTGTAGGAGTGACGTACGAGGCAAGCCCCAGCCCCTGCGTGCCGCTGCTGCCGCAGGCGCCCGCGGAGGCGTGCGTGACCAGCCTCTCGCTCACCATCGCCGGAGACCCGTCCACGCCGACGCCGACGCCCACGGTCACCAGCACACCCACGCCGGCGCCTACCCCCACCCCGAAGGATCCGTCCGGCGACACGGACGGCGATACGCTGATCAACAGCGTCGACCCGGACGACGACAACGACGGCTGCACGGACGAGCAGGAGGTAGGCACAATCCCAAGGTTTGGTGGGCTCCGCGACCCGCACAACTTCTGGGACTTCTTCGACCCGAACCTCGATCAGCAGGTGGCTTTCGTGGACTTCTTGCTGGTCCTCCAGCACTTCAACACCAATGACGCCGGCGGCACAGCGCCGATCAACCGCTTCAGCGATCCGCTCCTGACGCCCGACCCAGGCCCGGGCAACTACCACCCGATGTTCGACCGGGGGCCGGTGATCGGGCTGAACGGCTGGAACGTTGGCGCACCGGATGGGTCGGTGTCGTTCACAGACTTCCTCACCCTGCTGGTGCAGTTCAGCCACTCCTGCGCGTAGGGACAGGCCGGTTTGCCCGCCTACGGCGCCATTGGTATCATGCGCCAGGCGCCCCATGGAGATCCTCCACGACCTGAACCCCGCCCAGCGTGAAGCCGTCCAGCACACGCAGGGCGCGCTGCTCATCCTGGCCGGACCGGGGAGCGGCAAGACGCGCGTCATCGCGCACCGCATCGCCTATCTGACCACGCACGACGGCGTCCACCCCTACCGTATCGTCGCCGTCACTTTCACGAACAAGGCCGCGCGCGAGATGCGGGCGCGCGTCGCCGCGATCATCGGCCAGACGGCCGACTCGCTCATGCTCGGCACCTTCCACGGCGTCTGCGCCCGCATCCTGCGCGCCGACGGCGGGGCCACCGGCGTCGACCGCGCCTTCGCGATCTTCGACGACGGCGACCAGCAGGCGCTCATGCGCCGCGTCCTCGAAGAGCTCGCGGTCGACCCGCGCAAGTTCGCCCCGCGCGCGATCCTGAGCGCGATCTCCCGCGCGAAGAGCGAGCTCGCCTCGCCGTCCGCCTTCGCCGCCTCCGTCCACGATTACTTCGGCGAGATCGTCTCGCGCGCCTACGAGCGCTACCAGGCGCTCCTCGAGGAGCAGAACGCGCTCGACTTCGACGACATGATCATGCGCACAGTGATGCTCTTTCGCGAGAGCGACGCCGCCCTGCGCAAGTACCAGGAGCGCTTCGTTCACACACTCGTCGACGAGTTCCAGGACACCAACGTCGCCCAGTACGTGCTCGCGCGGCAGTTCGCCGGCGGCAGCGGCAACATCTGCGTCGTCGGCGACCCAGACCAGTCGATCTACTCCTGGCGCTCCGCTGACATCCGCAACATCCTCAACTTCGAGCGCGACTACCCGAACGCGAAGGTGATCTACCTGGAGCAGAACTATCGCTCCACGCAGAACATCCTCGATTCCGCGCACGCGGTCATCGCCGCGAATGAGCAGCGCAAGGAGAAGCGGCTCTGGACGGACCGCAGCGCCGGCGAGCCGATCACCATCTTCGAGGCGTACGACGACAATGAAGAGGCGGACTTCGTCGCCTCGGAGGTGACTGCGCTCCTGCGCGACGGCTCCCATACGCCGGGCGACATCGCCGTCATGTACCGCACGAACGCGCAGTCGCGGGTGCTGGAGCAGGCCTTCGTGAACCAGCAGATCCGCTACCGCCTGGTCGGCGGCACGCGCTTCTACGAGCGCAAGGAGGTGAAGGACCTGCTCGCCTACATGCGACTCCTCCACAACCCGCTCGACCGCATCGCGTTCAATCGCGTCATCAACGTGCCGCCGCGTGGCATCGGCGCGCGCACGCTGGAGGAGCTCGATCGCTGGTCGGGCGGCCTAGACCTGTCGCCGTACGCCGCCCTCCGGCTGCTCGCCGAAGAGCGCGAACCGCAGCCGCACAGCTTCAGCACCCGCGCGGTGACGGCGCTCCTCGCCTTCCACGAGCTGATCGACCGCGTGGCGGAGGGGTCCAAAGCCCAGTCGGTGTCGGCACTGCTGGGGACGGTGCTCGAGAGCACGCGCTACCGCCGCTACCTGCTTGACGAGTTCGAGGCGGACGGTGAGGAGCGCTGGGAGAACGTGCAGCAGCTCGTGACGCTCGCGGCGGAGTACGACGGCCTCGAACCGGATGCCGCGCTGCCGCAGTTCCTGGAGGACGTCGCGCTCGTCTCAGACGCGGACGAATACGATGCGGGCGCGGGCGCGGTCACGCTCATCACGCTCCACGCCGCGAAGGGGCTGGAGTTCCCCGTGGTGTTCATCGTCGGCGTAGAGGAAGGCGTGCTGCCCCATCTGCGCTCGTTCGATGACCCGGCGCAGCTCGAGGAGGAGCGCCGCCTCTGCTACGTCGGCATCACGCGCGCGAAAGAGCGGCTTTACCTGGTGCGCGCCTTCCGCCGTTACCTCATGGGCTCCAGCCTGCACAACCCGCCCTCACGCTTCCTCAAAGACCTGCCCCAGAAGCTGATCGAAACGCGGCGCACGATGCGCGGAGCCGGCGCCCGGGTACGCGAACGCGGCCCAACGCTCGCACGCCTCCGCTCCGGCGCTGCCACCGCGACCCCCGACCCACGACCTCCGACCCCGCAGGCCGCCGTCTTCGCGGCCGGCGACAAGGTACGGCATGAGCGCTTCGGCGAGGGCGTGGTGGTGAGCTGCAACGTCACCGGCGACGACCAGGAGGTGACCGTCGCGTTCCAGGCCGGCGGCGGTGTCAAGAAGCTGCTGCTCTCGTATGCCGGGTTGGAGAAGGCGTAGGAAGGGCGATCACCCATGACATGGGACTCTCTCGACGAGGCCTATGACGAGTATCCACGCATCGAGGAGGCGTTTCAGGACGCGCTGGACGAGAGCCTGCAGCCCCGCGGGCCCAACTTCCTATACGACATCGTGGGTAACCTCGGACTAGCGCCTGGGGCGAGCGTGATCGACCTCGGCTGCGGAGAAGGCAAGCACACGGTACGGCTTGCGGAGACCTTCCGTTTCGCTGGGCAAGGCATCGACCCCGTGCGACGACACATCGAGCTGGGGAATGAGCGGCTCGATAACGCGGCCATCGGCAACCCTGAGTTGAGCACTCTCGTGCGCTTCCAGCTCGGCGCGGCGGAGGCGCTCCCTGTAGAGGATGCGAGCGTCGATCTGATCTGGTGCCGGGAAGCGCTCTACTTCTTCGATCTCAATCCGGCGTTCGCCGAGTGTCATCGAGCGTTGCGCGTGGGTGGACACATGATGATCTACCACAACTTTGAGACGGACTTGCTCGAACCACGAGAGGCCCAGCGCTGGCATGTGTCCATGTCCATGCCGGAGACCGTGCCGTATAATTCCGATCCGCGACAGGTCGAAACGGCGTTCACCGCGGGCGGGTTCACAATTGACCAGCGGATCGATCTGGGCTCTGAGTTTGGAGAGTACGGGGAGGAGCATACACGCAAGCCGAGCCGGCAGCTCATCCATGCTGCGCGGCTATTACGCGCACCCGAGCGTTTCATCGCGCAGTTCGGCCGGCGCAACTATGACATAATGCTCGCCGATTCGCTCTGGCACGTCTACCGCATGATCGGAAAGTTGAGCTCTCGAGTGTATGTGTTGAGGAAGGCTTAACTCTCGGGCTTCGTCGCCTTGATCGAGTAGAGCAGCGGCACGCAGCCGTCGTGCTTGGTCAGGCGCACGGTGCCGTCGGGCATCACCTCGGTGAACGGCAAGAACTGGTAGGTGCTGAACGGGAACTCGTGCAGGAACTCGATGCTCAGTCCCGCATGGATCAGTGACGTGAGCACCTCGCTCACGGGATGCGGCCACTCGTACGTCGTCTGATGCTCGAGGTCAGGTGCGGCGGCCGCGTACGTGCCGTCGTTCTCGAAGCGCAGCGGCTCATCGAGAGGAAAGTACGGATAGCGCACGTAGAGATCAGCCACGCCGGACGCGTCGTCGAAGACCCCGGCGAAGGGGTGGAACTCAACCAGGTAGAACGTCCCGCCCGGGCGGGCGAAGCGCGCGGCCACCTGCGCCCAGCGCGGGATGTCCGGCAGCCAAGTCAGCGCGCCGTACGACGTAAAGACGACGTCGAACTCGCCATCCAGCATCTCCGGCAGCGCGTAGATGTCCGAGACGAGGAAGCGCGCCTCGATGCTGCACTCAGCCGCGAGCGCCCGAGCCGTCTCGATCGCGCGCTCCGAAAAGTCGATGCCGGTGACGATCGCCCCCTCCCGCGCCCAAGAGAGGGTGTCGAGGCCGAAGTGGCACTGGAGGTGGAGAAGCGACTTGCCGCGCACGTCGCCCAGCTCCTCAAGCTCGACGGGCTTTAGCTTGTTCTTGCCTGCCTTGAAGCTCGCAACGTCGTAGAAATCGGACGCGGCGTGGACCGGCGTTATCTCGTCCCAGTGGCGCCGGTTCGCTTCTGTGTACTCGTTCATGCGTGGCGGGCCTAGCTCTCCGTGCCCACCTCGCGCCGCATCTGGATCAGACGTAGGATGTCGGCGCGGCTGACGATACCGAGCAGCAGCCGCCCTTCGACGACCGGCACCTGGTTCACGTCCGCCTCGCCCATCAGCTGCAACACCGCCCCCGCGGCCTCCTGCGGTGCGACAACCCGCAGCCGCTCGAACGGCGTCATGGCGCGATACACCGAAAGGACCGGCCACTCCTCCCGCGCGAGATCGCGAATGTCCGTGAGCGAGATCAGCCCGAGCAGCTCCTGCCCTGCCATGACCGGGTAGCAGCGCCCGTGCCCGGCGAGCATGTGCGAATCGACCAGCTCCGCTACGGTCATATCGGGCGAGATCGGTGCGAAGTCTGTGCGAGCCACCTGGCCGGCGGAAACGCCCTCCAGCGCCGTCTCTGTGAGCAGCTGCTCGTAGCTGGAGGAGGAGGCGCCGCGCAGGAAGATGCCGATCAGCACCATCCAGATGCCGCCCACGGTGAGACCGAACAGGAACTGTACTGCCCCTGCCGCCATCAGCGCGTACGCGACGAATTCGCCCACTCTCGATGCCGTGCGCGTCGCCCGGAGCTGGTTCCGGTTGCGCATCCAGACCAGCGACCGAAAGACCCGGCCGCCGTCCAGCGGGAAGCCGGGCAGCATGTTGAAAGCGGCGATCACGCCGTTGATGAACGCCAGGTAGCCGGCGATGGCCGCCACGTCGGGGGCAGGGTTGCGGAGGGCCACCCAGAGCACCGCGAAGACCGCGCCCACCGCCAGGCTCATCAGCGGCCCGACGATGGCGATGATGAACTCCTCGCCCGCCGTCTTCGCCTCGCGCCCTAGGTTCGTGACGCCACCGAAGACGAAGAGGGTGATCCCCTTCACCTCGAAGCCTTTGGCCTTCGCGACGAGCGAGTGCGAGAGTTCGTGCGCGAGGATGGAGGCGAAGAAGATCCCGGCGACGATAACGCCGACGATCCAGCGCCGCGTTTCCGACCATTGCGGAAAGAACTCCTCCAGGATGCCGCTCGCGAACGACCAGGTGATCAGCACGAAGATGATCAGCCAGCTCCAGTGGACGCCGATCTCGACGCCCGCGATCTTGCCGATCTTAAAAGAGCTGCCCATTGGCCTTCGTCTCTCCTCGCGGTCGCTCTGGCCCGAGACCCATGCTGTCCGCTGCTCCCCGGCTACACGCCAGGCGACCGAACGCCCAGGATCCCACGCGACCTTCACTATGAGCGTAGCGAAGAATCACGCCGAACGTAACGGCGCGGCGCGTCCACGCCTCTGCGGCTACCCCTTCACGACTCCGATCGGCCGCATGCGCGCCACTCTGCGGCAGATACCGGCGCGCTGCAGGATTTCGATCACATCCTCCACGTCCTTGTACGCCTCCGAGGCCTCCTCGGCGAGCGCCTTCGGGTTCTGCGCGCGGACGACGATGCCGCGCTCCTCCAACCGGCGGGCGACATCCACGCCAGCGAGCAAGCGCTTCGCCGCGCCGCGGCTGCGTGTGCGACCCGCCCCGTGGCAGGCGGAGCCCCACGTCTCCTCCATCGCCAGATCCGTGCCGGCGGCCAGATATGAGTAGCGCCCCATGTCGCCCGGCACGAGGACGGGGTGGCCCGTCTTGCGATAGCGCTCCGGCAGCTCCGGATGGCCGGCCGGGAAGGCGCGCGTCGCTCCCTTGCGGTGCACGCAGACCTCGATCTCGCGGCCACCGACGTTGTGCCGCTCGATCTTCGCGATGTTGTGCGCGACGTCGTACACGAGGCGCAGGCCCAGCTCCTCTTGGCTGCGACCGGTCACCTTGATGATCGCGCGGCGGATCTGGTGCGTGATCGCCTGGCGGTTCGCCCACGCGAAGTTCGCGGCGGCGGCCATCGCGGCCAGGTAGGACTGCCCCTCGGGCGAGCGGATCGGTGCGCAGGCGAGCTGCTTGTCGGGCAGGTCGATGCCGTACTTGGCGGTCGCCTGCTCCATCACACGCAGGTAATCCTGGCAGACCTGGTGGCCGAAGCCGCGCGAGCCGCAGTGGAAGAAGATCAGCACCTGCCCCGGTTCGCCGATGCCAAACGCCTTGGCCGCCTCCTGATCGAAGATCTGCTCGACGACCTGCACCTCCAGGAAGTGATTGCCGGAGCCGAGCGTCCCGAGCTGCACCAGGCCGCGTTGGCGCGCCCGCTGGCTCACCGCGCCGGGATCGGCGTCCGCCAGGCAACCGCGCGACTCGGTCGCCTCCAGGTCGTCGGCATCGCCATAGCCCCGGTCGACCATCCAGGCCGCGCCACGCACCATCAGCTCGTCCAGCTCCTGCGCCTTCAGACGCAGAAAGCCGGAGCCGCCGAGGCCGGGCGGCGCGTCGCGGTAGAGCTGATTCACCAGCTCGCGCAGGATCGGCCGCACCTCCTCCTCCGTGAGCGTCGTAGAGAGTACGCGCGCGCCGCAGTTGATGTCGAACCCGACGCCGCCGGGCGAGACGACGCCGTCGTCGACGCGCATCGCCGCGACGCCGCCGATCGGGAAGCCGTAGCCCCAGTGGATGTCCGGCATCGCCAGCGAGCGGCCGACGATGCCCGGCAGCGTAGCAACGTTCGCCGCCTGCTCGATCGCCTGGTCGCCCTCGAGCTGCTGGATCATCTTGCGGTCCGCGTAGATGAGCGCCGGCACGCGCATGCCGCGCTTGTAGTCCTGCGGCAGCTCCCAGCGATAGTCGTCTATCTGCTTGAGGATCTTGAGCCAGCTCATGTCGCTAGTAGCCATACAACTTGATTCCGTGGAAAACGCAGCGCTGAGGTCACCCTGAGCCCTTCGCTCCGCTCAAGGATGAACTCCGCGAAGGGTCTGGCCCCTCGCGGGGCGCGAGATGCTTCGCTGCGCTCAGCATGACAGATTGCTCGCTTCGACAGGCTGAGAGTGCTCCATTCATGCCCATTCATTGCATAGGCACTAGATATCGAACAGCACCTGCACGCGATAGCCGCCGTCCTCGCGGCCGATCTCCAGCATGTGCTTCGTCACCGCCTTCACCATCGCGTGGTGCGGGCGGTGGCGCTCCTCGTCGAACGGTTCGCCCCAGACGCGAGCGCGCAGGCGCGTCTCGGAGAGCTCATCGACCTCGAACCGCCGAAACACGAGACCCTCGGTCTCCGTGAGGAAGACGATCTCCATCAGCCAGTCGATCAGCAGCGCCTCGTGTCCCTCGGCCTCGACGGCTATGTCGCGCTGTTCGCGCGGCTGAACGTCCTCGATCTCGAGCACCAGCGCATACATCCCCTCAGCGACGTTGGCGAACGCCTCAGCCAGCGTGCTGCCGCGCGCGATGACACCGGCTTCCGACGTGTGGTCGAACTGCTCGTAGCGGGGAGGCTTAGCGGCCACGGTGAAGCGCTCCTGAAACACTCCGGCTAGCTACTAGGGGTGCGCGACGTCCACCACGACGCGGAACGGGCCCGTGAGGTTGACGACGTTGAAGTCGGCCTGCTCCGTGAGGCCCAGAACCCAGGTCACCTGACCCTCGAAGTCGCAGATGCTCTGCACCTCCAAGATCGACGGCAGGCCCGGCAGCAGCTCCTGCGGCCCGAACGTAGGCGTTCCGGCGTCGTCATGCGCCGCCGCGGGCGTCATGCGCACTTCGAGGAAGGCGTTCCCGACGACCGCCTCCTCCATGCCAGAGCCGCACTGGGCTATCGGCGACGAGACGTACTCGACGTGATAGCCCGGCAGGCCGCCGTCGTACTCGAAGACCACGCGGTCGAACCCTTGATGCAGACCGGTGCGTACGTCGGCGAGGAGCGGTGTCGTCGATGCACCGCCGAACGGAACGTCCACCGGATCGCGGCCACCCTCGAAGGCGACGGGCGTCTCGGTAGCCGCAGGAGCTATTGGCGTAGCAGTCTGGCCCGGCGGCGCGATGCCCTCGGCAGTGGCAGTCGGGTCGGGCGGAGTCGAACCGTCGTCGTCGCATGCGGCGAGCAGGAAGAGCGCGGCGAGAAATAGACCAGCGGCGAAGGCGGGGCGCTTCACGTCGGGCCTCCTTACTCGAACGCGGCGAAGAGCTCCTCGAAGGCGCGCATCTGGCCGCCCTCCGTGGACGACGGCACGAGGATGGGCGTCTTCACGCCCGCATCGTACCACCGTTGCAGGCCTTCGCGCACCTCCGCCGCGCTACCGAAGAGCGTCACGTCCTCCAGCCAGCGGTCGCTCATCAGCGAGGGGACGCGATCCATGTCACCGGCCTTGATCGCGTCGCGGATCGCACGCATCTCCTCCTCGTACCCCGCCTCTATCCAGTAGTTCTGGTAGTTCGGCAGGTTCGCATAGCCGATGAGCGTCCGGCGCATGACGGCCGCCGCTGCGGCCTTGTCGTCCGAGATACACGTCGGGAGCATGTCGCCGACGAAGAAGCCGGTGGAGCCGCGCTTCTCGGCGGGCAGGTGCGAGAGCGACTCCGCCATGTGCGAGCGGGCGCCGTTCGCCCAGACGACGCCGTCGCCGACTTCGCCGGCGAGCTGCACCATGCGCTTGCGCAGCGTCGCGAGGACGATGGGCGGCAGATCGCCGGCGCGCGGGGCGGCGCGGACGCGTTCGACGAAGCTGCGCATGTCGGCTAGCGGCTTGCCGATCTCGATGCCAAGCTGCGCATGTACAGGCCCGTGGCTCACCCCCACGCCGAAATCGAATCGGCCACCGCTGATCTCGTGGATCCAGGACGCAGTGTGCGCGAACTCCGAGGCGTGGCGGGTGTAGATGTGCGCGATGGACGTGCCGAAGCGGATCTCCTTCGTGTTGAACGCGATGCCCAGACAGAGCGACAGGCCATCGCCGAAGCTGGGGCAGTAGATGCCGGAAAAGCCCTGCCGCTCGATCTCCTGCGCGAGCTCCAGCGTCCGCAGGCGACGGCCGGGGACGGCAGCAAGGCTCACTGCTGGTTTCTTCGTCACGCTGGCCTCCTTTTCAGACAACGTAGAGCCGGGCGCCTGCCACTGCACCCGGCCCGTAATATCTCTTATCGATCTTTAGGCGCTGTGCTCTTCCAGCAGCTCGCGCACCTCACGGACGGTGGCCTGTCGCCAGCCGTCCCAGACGGGGCCGTGCTGGAAGTCGATGTACGCCTTGATCAGCTTCTGACGCTCCTCTTGTGAGATGTTCTGGTCGCGCAGCGGCTCCGTCAACTCGCGCAGCTCTGTCATCTGCTCGTTCGCAAGCGCCGGCCGCTCGATCCAGTGCGCGATGTAGTCGTGGTCCTTCGTATAGAAGACGAACACTGGGATCGACTCGTGCTCGCCGCCCTTGCGAAACTCCTCCATGATGTCCTTGTTCTGATCGCGGAAGAAGATGCGCAGCTCCATGCCGCTGGCCTCGGCGATGCGGGCCATGACGGGCAGGCCACGGAAGACGTCCGGGCACCAGTCTTCGCCCAGCGCCAGGCACCGGGCCGGGCCCTTCTCACGCCCGGCCAGCTCCTTGAGGACGCGTGCGTCATCGTCGGAGAGCTGCATTTCCTCGTAGTTCTCCGTAAAGCGGGCCTGATTTCGGCCGATCTGCTCCATCCACTGGTCGTATGTGATCCCCTGCGTAAAGCGCTCCGGAGTCACGACACTCTGCTTCTGGGTTGCCATATCCACGCTCCTCACTCTAGGACGGCCTTCAATCTGGCCGCAGTGTACCACCTGAGCCGAAGCCCCTACAAGATCTGGCTGGCCAGCGGTCTTCTTGACACGACGATCGGCCCTTGCCTACCATGTGATCGACGCCCGGGACGGGGCGTTCAGCAGCGAGAGGGTCCCTTGGGTTTCGTCCGCAGCTTCGCCGCACTCCTCTTCATCATCGCCCTTCCTGTCGCGATCGTCACCACTACCGTCCGCATTGTCGTCAACGAGCCGCGCGTCTACGAGTACGCCACCGACCACTACAACACGCCGGCCAGAACAGGCATCGAACGCGCAGAGCTGCTGCGGGCAAGCGGTGAGGTACGGGAGTACTTCAACAGTGACGGCACGGAGCCGATCTTCGTGCGGGTGCAGAAGGACGGCCAGCCGATCTCCCTCTTCAACCAGCGGGAGACGCTCCACCTTCAGGACGTGAAGAATCTCTTCCAGACCAGCTTCCGCGTGCAGGAGCTATCGGTCCTCTTCGTACTCTCGTACGTGGTGGGGACGTTCATCTGGGCGCGTGAAAGGAGCCTGCGCACGCTCGCCCGCCACGTGTTGGTCTCCGGATTCCTCAGCCTCGCCATCATCGGCGGCGTGGGCGCTATCGCGGTCAGCGGTTTCGACCAGGCATTCGAGCAGTTCCACGTGATCGCCTTCGACAACGATTTCTGGAAGCTCAACCCCAGCCGCGACCACCTGATCCAGATGTTCCCGCAGCAGTTCTGGCAGGACCTGAGCATCCTGGTCGGCATCGTGAGCTTAGCGGAGATCGGCGCGCTCGGCCTCATCTCCGCGGTCTATCTTGGGCTAACGCGCCGGTCCGCCCACGACCCGGTCGCGCTGGCCCACACGGCGCACGCCTAGCTGCTCCCGAAGCTCACTACTGCGGCGATCGGAAAGGCCGGGCGCTGCCCGGCCTGGTAGTTCCGCCCGCGCATCCGGCGCACGGGCGTTTGCTACTGCGCGCAGGAGGCGCAGGCGCCGCCAGCACAGCCCGCGCAGCCGCCACCGGCGACAGCGGTCGCTGCTCCGCCCGCGTCCTTCGTATGCGCCGCGAACACGGAGACGGTACGCTGGCTCTTTGCGTGGCCGCTCGGGCACGACGCGGGATCGGTCGCGCGCGCCATCGGACGGAGCAGCTCGAAGGTGCTCTTGCAGGAGGAGCAGTAGTACTCGTAGAGGGGCATGGCTCTAGTCGCCTCCGGTCAACAGTGGTACGATCACATGGTACCAGACGGACTCCTCTCGAAACGAGGTGGCAGGTGGCAGACCAGAGGATCCTCATTCTCGGTGGCGGGATCGGCGGCGTGGTCGCGGCCAACGAGCTGCGACGCCGGCTCAAAGACGGCGCGCAGATCACGCTCGTCGAGCGAAACCTTCAGCAGTCCTTCGCGGCTTCCTACCTCTGGGTGATGACGGGCGAGCGCAGCCCGCAGGCGATCACGCGCGACCTGACCCGCCTCGAGCGCAAGGGGATCGAAGTGATCGGCGGCGAGGTGAGCCGCATCGATCTGTCACAGCGCACCGTCGCCGCCGGCGAGCGGGAGCTCACGTACGACTACCTCATCGTTACGCTCGGCGCGGAACTGGCGTGGGACACAGTGCCCGGGCTGGCAGACGCCCACACTTTCTACAGCCTCGCGGGTGCTGAACGCCTACGCGACGCGCTCAACGCGTTCGCGGGCGGCCGCATCGCTCTAGCCGTCGCGGGGATGCCGTACAAGTGCCCCGCGGCGCCGTATGAGGGCGCGATGCTGCTGGAACACCACTTCCTCAGGCGCCACCTCCGCCACAAGGTGGAGATCGCGCTGCACACGCCGGAAAGCGCGCCGATGCCGGTTGCGGGTCCGGCCAATGGCGAAGCGTTGCAGGAGCTCCTCGCCCACAAGGGCATCGCCCTGCACACCAAGCGGAACCTCAAGGCCGTCGAGGACGGTCAGCTTCTATTTAAGGATGGTTCTACGGATCGCTTCGACCTGCTCGTGACGGTGCCACCGCACCGCGTACCGCAGGTGGTGCGAGAAGCCGGGCTGACGGACGATTCGGGCTGGGTGCCGGTCGACCAGCACACGCTGGAAACCGGGCACGAGGGCGTCTTCGCCATTGGCGACGTGACGCGCATCCCTCTCCCCGACGGCCTGCCGCTACCCAAGGCTGGCGTCTTCGCGCACGGCCAAGCAGAAGTCGTCGCCGCAAACATAGCGGCCCGTATCGTAGGCACGAAGAAGCGTGCAAGCTACGACGGCAAAGGCTACTGCTTCCTGGAGACCGGCGGCGGCAGCGCTGGAATTGCGCAAGGTGACTTCTTCGGCCACCCGCGTGAGATCGCCCTCCGCTCCCCTAGCCGCATGTGGCACTGGGGTAAGGTGGCCTTTGAGCGCTACTGGCTGTGGAAGTGGTACTAAGGGGGCGCTGCCGGCAGCCTATTCCAGGTAGTCCTTTAGCTTCTTGCTGCGCGAGGGGTGGCGCAGCTTGCGCAGCGCCTTCGCCTCGATCTGGCGGATGCGCTCCCGCGTGACCTGAAACTCGCGCCCCACCTCCTCCAGCGTGCGGCTGCGGCCGTCCTCCAGACCAAAGCGCAACTCGAGCACCTTTCGCTCGCGGGGGGTGAGGCTATGCAGCACGTCCATCACCTGCTCCTTCAGGAGCTGGTGAGAGGCAGCGTCCGCCGGCGCCAGCATCCCTTCGTCCGGAAGGAAGTCACCGAGGTGGCTGTCCTCCTCCTCGCCGATCGGCGTCTCCAGCGAGACCGGCTCCTGCGATACCTTGATGATCTCTCGCACGCGCTCCGGCTCGATCTCCATGCCGAGGCCGATCTCCTCGCTGGTCGGTTCGCGGCCATACTCCTGCACGAGCTTGCGGCTCACGCGGACGAGCTTGTTGATCGTCTCGACCATGTGCACGGGGATACGGATGGTGCGCGCCTGATCGGCGATGGCGCGGGTGATCGCCTGGCGAATCCACCAGGTGGCATAGGTGCTGAACTTGTAGCCCTTGCGATAGTCGAACTTCTCGACGGCGCGGATGAGGCCGATGTTTCCCTCCTGGATCAGATCGAGCAGGGACATGCCCCGCCCGATGTACTTCTTCGCCACGCTGACGACGAGGCGGAGGTTCGCCTCTGTGATCTGCTGCTCCTCTCGATACCCGAGTTCGAGTAGCCCGTCAAAGTGGCTGCGCAGCTGCTCCTCGAACGGAGCGAGCGCGCTCACCTGCTCCCACGGAGGCGGAAGCAGCTTTCGCTCACCACCGATGCACGCGGCAGGCTGCTGGATGAGCTCTGGGCCCAGGATGTGGGTAATGATGGAGATCTGCACCACGGAGCGTTCCACGACCGCCACCTCGGTCTTGAGGGTGGCGCTCAACTGCTCAATCATCTCGTGGTCGAGCTCGGCATCAATGGTCTTGCGGAACGTCTCGTCGGCGGTAAGGCTGGAGAGGGGGTGCTTCTTGACGTTGAGGTACTTCGCGGTCGCGTTCAGGGTTCGCCGTTCGCCATGAAGCTGCTGGAGCAGGCTGAACATGATCTCGGCGCCTGAGGGCGCCTCGCCACGCTCCTCAACCCAACGCCGCTCGATCGCCTGGATATGCTTGCTCTCCTCCATGCGGCGGGCCAGCCGCTTCTCGTCGGCGCCCGAGAGGAGGTAGACCTTGCCGATCTCCCGGAGGTACATCCGAACCGGGTCATCAGTGCCGTCCTGCTGAGCAGCGTCCGCCTCGCCCGGCTTGCCCCGCTCCGGCTTCTCCTGCGCCCCGTCCCACAACGCGGAGTCCGCGGTGGGGGCGCCTACAGCCTTCGAAACGAGGCCCTTGTTGTTGAGCGCGGTAGCACTTTCGGCGAGCCGCGTGTACATCTCATCAAGGTCGGCGGCCGCTCCGGCGCGGTCTGCGCCGCGGCTTTTCTCACGCGGCGAGAGCGTTCCCTCGTAGTCACTCGTCATGGCGCGTCCTCTCCCCTCGGCGGCTCCGGCTCCCGCTTTTCGGATCTCCGCCTTTCCCGGGCGTGCAGACGCAGACCTCTCTCTTTATCATCGAGTAGGGCAGTAGCATATTCCAAGCTAGGCGCGTCATCTTCGGCCGGCACGTTGTCCCCTCCATCTTCGGACTGGTCAGCTGCATACGCACCCTTAACGCCGGATCTCATATGTTTCTGCGCGTCCAGCTCAGCGAGAGCCGCCATGCTATCGTCTTTTGCTGCGGACAGTCTATGAGATTCCAGGCCAACGACGCAATCCTGGAACGCGTCGTGCAGCGGTTGCCCTTCGTAGAGCGGCAGGTCTCTTCCCAGCACACGTTGCAACTGGGGGTGCAGCTCGACTGGCAATCTGTCACGAAGCGCATCCATATCCTCCGTCTCACGCCAAGCGGCCAGTATCGCCTGGTGCTCTGCGTGCAGGAAGACGTCCGGCGAAAGCACCCGGCCCTCCGGGCGCAGCTCCGCGCGGCGCAGCAGCAGCGCCAGGCAGAACTCCTCCGGCCCGTCTAGCGGCCTGGCTACGGTGGCCGCAACGTCCGCAGCCTGGGTCTGGCGGCGAGGCGGCGATTGCGGCCGCCCCAACTCTCTCAGCACGGTCTCTTCATCCACCTGGGCTAGGCGGGCCAGACGTTGCACATAGTGTGCGCGGTTGACCGGCTCATCGATCAGGCGCAGGACCGGCAGCAGCTCTTGCAGGAGCTTCGCGCGCTCGTCTGGCTGCGAGCGGTCTCTGCGGCCGGCGACAATTCCGAAGACGTGCTCCGTGAACGGTTTGGCCTGTTCAACAGCGACACCCCAGGCGGCGCGATCGGCGCGGATCATCTCGTCGGGATCCTTGCCGGAGAGGGGCATCACCCAGAACGTGACCGCGGCGCGCTTCAGCGCATCTCGCGACCATTCCTGCACGCGCGCGGAGAACTCCTGATCGTCTAGCTCCGAGGGGTGCGCGGACGCCGGCTCAGCGCGCACCGCGCCGGTCACCTGGCCCTCCTGGATCGCGTGCAGCGTCGCCTCGATCCCGGCCGCGTCCGCGTCCATCGCGAGCAGAACCTTCGCCCGGAAGCGATCGAGCGTCCTAATCTGGCGCTCCGTCAGCGCCGTACCCATCGATGCCACGACGTTATCGATCCCGTGCTGGTGCGCCGCAATGACGTCCATGTAGCCTTCGACGACGACGACGCTCTTCTCGCGGCGAATCGCCTCTTTTGCCCGGTCGAGGGCGTAGAGGAGCTCGCTCTTGTTAAACGCCGGCGTCTGCGGCGTGTTGATGTACTTCGCGCCGGCGGCACTCCCGCTGTCGCCGTCCGACGCTAACGCGCGCGCGCCGAAGCCGACGACGCGGCCGCGCTCGTCGCGGATCGGGAACATGAGGCGGCCGCGAAAGCGGTCGTACGGCCCGCGATCACCTTCGATGACCAGGCCTGCGTCCAGCAGCTCCTCCTGCGTAAAGTCCCGCCCGATAAGGTGGGACTTCAGCGCGTCCCAGCTCTCTTGGCTGTAGCCGAGCTGGAACGCCTCTATCGTCTCGGCGTCCAGGCCACGGCCGTCGAGGTAGGCGCGCGCGTCGCGGGCGGCCTTCGCGTTCAGCAGCGTGTGGTGGAAGTAGGCGGCGGCCGCCTCGTTCGTCTGGACGATACGCCGGAGCCGCTCATCCTCCTGCGGCGCCCCGCCGCGGCCGATGGTCACGCCAACGCGCTCCGCTAAGATCCGCAGCGCCTCCCCGAACTCGACATCCTCACGCTTCATGACGAAGTTGAACACGTCGCCGCCGGTGCCGCAGGCCCCGAAACAGTGCCAGGTCTGGCGCTCCGGAGATACGATGAACGATGGCGTCTTCTCAGCGTGGAAGGGACAGTTGGCCTTGAAGCTACGGCCGGCGCGCTTGAGGCTGACGTATTCGCCGACCAGGTCGACGATGTCGATTCGGCTCTTCACGTCGTCGATAGCGCTCATGCCCTGCCTACCTTCAAGAACGCCCGAATCATGCCCGGATTACGGCGCTCCAGCGCCGCGTAGCGACCGAATTTGGGCCGCGTGCTCTTCCTCGTGCGCGGCTGCCTTCTCGACGAGCAGACCGAGGCCAAACGAGCCGCGGCCTGGATAGCTAAGTGTACGCGTGAGTTGCTCTGAGGACAGCGTCTTGAGCAGTTGCATAGTATCGGGCCTCTGCGCCAAGAGACCGTGGAGGATCTGGGGCACCGCCATTTGCTGCGCCAGCTTAGCCTGCTGCTCCTGTTCGTCCTGCGCCACTGGCGGGAGAACCAAGTTGTCCTCCTCTAACGCCGCCTGCGCCCAGCCCATATAGAGTCGCTCACTGGCGAGCAGGTGCGCTAGTACTTCCGCGGGCGACCACTGGGACGATCGAGTGCGGGCGCGGAAGGCCTCTTCGTCCAGCCGGGCGATGGCGTCCAGCAGGGCCCGCCTGCTCGCCTCCAGATGCGCGCGTAGCTCAGTCGGCAAGGTAGAAGATGTGGTACTCGCGGGCATCCTGCGTCACCGTCCCCCTAGTGTAGCAACTCTCTCCGCGGCCCGCTCATTCGGACTGGTTCTCCTCGATCTCCACGGGCGGCGGCGTGTTTGTAGGCATCGAAGTAGGCGGCGGCGCGGGGGTCGTCGCCGGCGTCGCTGTGGGCGGGCCCAGCGTGGGCGATGCAGATGGCGACGGCGTCTCGAGCGCCGGCGTCTCGGTGGGCACGAGCGTCGGCGTGGCCGTCACCGGCCTCGGGACGCTCGTCGGGACGTCGATGTCCGGCCCGGTGCCCGGCCCGGCTACGGTAAGGAGGAGCAGGGCCTCCGGGGCGACCTCCACCAGCTCCAACTGGAGCCAGCCTCGTAGCGGAGAGTTCGACGGGAACTCCACCTGAAGCCAGGTGCCGCTCTCGTTTCGCCCCGTCACGAAGACGAGAAACCCCGCCGGTAACGTCCCCAAGATATCGGAAGCGCTCGACGGGCCGTTGCGGATAGTAGCCGTCGTCTGCACCCTCCCGACGACGCCGTCGACGAAGTCAGCCGCTTGCGTAGCGTCGTCGCTAGGCGTGCCCGCGGGGGTTCCCGTTGCGGCCGCGAGCGTTAGGCTCGAGTCACCGCCACCGATGTCGAAGAAGACGAGCACGATGACCGTGACGAGCAAGACGCCGACGAGCGCGAGAGCGGCAAGGATGAACGGGTTGCGCAGGAACGCGAGCCGGTCCGGCGGGCCCGGCCCGCCGGCGCCGCCGATGCCCAACGGCAGCCCACGCAGCGATTCCTCAAGCCCCGGCGGGCCATCGTCTCCCTCGTCTCGGGGCGGCTCTCCGGGCGGGCGTTCAGCCATCGCCAGGCGAGAAGAGCGCTACGACCGCATGCCCAGCGCATCGGCGGTGCTCTGGGCAAAGCGGTCGGTCATGCCGGCGATGTAGTCGGCGACGCGACGGACGAGCGGGTCGTCCGGCCGCGTGAAGTCGGACGTGAGCGCTTCCGGATGCGCCAGATAGTGCTCGAAGAGGAACTCGACGATGCGCCGCGCGCGCTCGGCGTCAGCCAGCCGCTCTTCCCATTCGTAGACGTTCGCGAACATGAAGTCTCGCAGCTCGTTCGTCGCAGCCGCGACACGCTCGCTCATCGCGATGG
>JADFNZ010000110.1 GCA_022563135.1 Chloroflexota bacterium
CCGCGACGGCAGAGATGTCCCACGTCCGTGGCTGCCACCACGAGAGATGATCCGTCTCAATCACGATGACGTGCTTGTCAAGATTCACAGTCCCGTAGACCGGCTGCCACTCTCCCAACGCTTCGTCGTAGAAGGCCAGAAACGCCACTTCGCGCGGCGTTTCCACTGGCAGCAGATCGGGGTCGTAGGCCATCTCGATGGTGACAGGCTTTGTCAGTGCCGCCCCGCCTCCTAGCTGAACGTTGAAGGCCTCCCCCACCGGCACTGCGCTCTCAAGACCGCTGGGAGCGTCGCCAGCGGCTCTGGTTATTTCAATGGTGGCGTCCGCCGACAGCGCGCCTGGGGGAATGTGGATGGTAATGGCCCCATCGAACGAGACAGTGCCGCCATCCGCGGCAGCGATCTGTTGGGAGAAGACTCCTGGCTGGCCACCCCCACATGCTGACAGAGACAGCGTGCCAGCCGTAACTAAAAGCGCCAGTAGTGCCGTTACGCTGAGTCTAGGAACGTTTCGCATTAGACCTGCGACCGTGCTCGTACTCTAGTCCTGCGGCATATAGAAGTCAACGGCCTCCGCCCGCCTCGACCCACGACCCTCGCCCTCGCGCCCGCCGCCCCCGTGCTAGACTGTCTCTCGCCCTAGCACGCCAGGCACGAAGGAGCCCGCCATGCAAAACTCAACTGCCCTGCGAAAGATGCTGGACGAGCCCGAGATCATCGTGCTGCCCGGGGCCTACGACGCGCTTAGCGCGCGCCTCGCCGAGCGCGCGGGCTTCCGCGCCTGCTTCACCACTGGCTTCGGCTTCGCCGCGACTGTCCTCGGCATGCCGGACTACGGCCTGCTCACCATGTCGGAAACGCTCGATCGCGTGCGCCACGTCGTGCGCGCGCTCGCCGTCCCGCTCGTCGCCGATATGGACACCGGCTACGGCAACGCCCTCAACGTCGTGCGCACGGTCCGCGAGTGCGTCGCGCTCGGCGTCGCGGGCATCATCCTGGAGGACCAGGAGTGGCCGAAGAAGTGCGGCCACTTCGAGGGCAAGCGCGTCATCCCCGCTGAGGAGCAGGCCGCGAAGCTGCGCGCCGCTGCCGACGCCCGCGACGGCGACGACCTCGTCATCATCGGCCGGACCGACGCCCGCCAGCCGCTCGGCCTCGAAGAGGCGATCCGCCGTGGCAAGATGTACCGTGATGCCGGCGCAGACGTCGTCTTCGTCGAGGCGCCGCGCTCCGTCGAAGAGCTGCGCGAGGTGGCGCGCGCCATCCCGAACGCGCCGCTCTTCGCCAACATGATTGAGGGCGGCAAGACTCCCCTGCTCAGCTCAGCGGAGCTGCGGGATCTCGGCTACAAGATGGTCGTCTACCCGCTCTCGGCGCTCTTCTCAGCGGCGAAGGCCGTGGAGCAGACGTACCGCGCGCTCTTCGAGCAGCAGTCGACCGCGTCGCGCCGGGACGCGATGACCTCGTTCGCCGAGTTCGAGGAGATGATCGGCGTGCCGGACTGGCAGGAGCTGGAGCGCCGTTACGTGGTGGACAGCTAAAGCTCCGAGATCAACACGTATCTACGTCGCCGTCATTTACGGCCCCACCTTGACCTTTATGTTCGTGCCCGCCGCGTTGATACTGACGTTCCTCTGTGGGCTGCGGAAGATGATCGTGATATCGCCCGCGCCGTCGTCTAAGATTTCGGTGGCTTCGTTATCGCCGCCGTGCAGCTGCCAGATGAAATGGATTCGACGGTTAGTGTTGATCGCATTCACTAACCTCTTACGCACCAACTCCTTCTGTTTGGGGGGCCACTCGCCGATGTGATCGAGCTCCCGCTTCTTTAGCCCAGCCGCGCGCAACACGGCCTTCGCCTGCGGCGGCAGATGGTCGCGATTGGTGCCAACGTGCAGACCGTTTTTCCTTTGTAGTTCTGCCCACAATTCAGCGTAAGCGGGGTCGGTCGCGATGCTCCCTGGGGACGTGAAGGCTTGGTCCAAGGCCTTCGTCGTATCGGTCCTACCTGTTCTGAGTGACTCAATGAACTTCCGCGGTGGGCTGCTCTCTGGCATTCTCCTGCTCCCTTCCTTGCGTCACCCTAATCTCGCTGACCAGGGCGCGTTCTCCCGTCCCCGCTACTGCTGGTTTCCCGCTACTGGTCGCCGCCGGTGCTCACCTCCTGAACGAATGCCTCGATCTTGCGATAGACGCCTTCTCCGACTGGCCATGTCGCGTACTCTTCTGTGATCTCCAGCTCACTCCCGGCGATGTTCTCGTGAAGGTAGTGCGCTGCGCCAACGGGAATATAGGTATTGCCTGGGTCATGGATGATCAGCGTGGGAACGCTCAAATTGCCCAGCAGCGGCCTAGCATCTACGGCGACGATGCTGCCCAGAACCTTATCCCAGACCCTGGGCGGAATCCGTTTCATGACGTCGCTAATAGCGGCTGCTGACTGGCGCGGCCTGCTACCGAGGAGCTGCGAGAGGGCCCGCCCTTTGTCCACGGCGCCGGTACGAAGGAAGGACTCAATGATGGCTGGATCGACACCTAGGTCATAGTCTTCAGAGCTCAGGTACTTGGCGCTCGTACCCAACAGAAGCAGCCCCATCACGCGCTGCGGGTATTGAGCGGCGAACGCGATGGCGAGCGATCCGCCGTCGACGGCTCCGCAGAGCACAGCTCGGTCTACGCCGGCCGCATCGAGGACGGCGCGCAGATCCTCCATGCAACCGATAGGACCGTAGCCGCGGTCCGGCGCGGCGGAGAAGCCAACGCCCCTGCGGTCGTAGAGGATCACCCGGCACTGACGGCTCATGCGCTCCCAGTGCTGGACGGTGGCCCAACTTCGGGTGCGGACGGCAGGGCAGTTGCTGATCCCCACCGCGACGATGTGCGGGCCGGACCCGCCGAGTACCTCATAGGCGAGCTTTACTCCGCTGCTGTCCGCGTATTGCAGGCTCTGGCCGTGGAAGCGGACGCGTCGGCTGGTAGTCAGCTCGTCGTAGAGCGTTTCGTGCATGAGGCCCTGGGAGAAGCTGAAACGTCCTTCCGCCTGCGGCGCCTCGACCACCACATGGGCGGCTACGGCCTCATCGAGGTGCTCGAGCAGCCGTTCGCTCGGGAGCCCGCTCGCCCGCTCCAGCGCCCCCAGATCGAACTCACGGCCGATGACTGAGGCAATGGTGAGGACACTGTTGCACTCCTCTGAGAGTCGCGAAAGCCGTTGGCCGATGACCTCCTTGATGCTCTCAGGGATGTGTAACTCGGAGACTGAAACATTTGGCGCGATCTGGCCGTCATGCTGATCGATGACGCCGGTCTCCTTCAAGTGGCGCACGATCTCGCCGATGTAGAACGGATTACCCTCCGTCTGCTTGTGGATGGCTTGGCTCAAGGCGTGAACCGCATTCTGTCCACCCCCTTCGCCAACCAGCGTTGCGACGTCATGTTCCGCCAGGCCCTGAAGCGCCATTCGTTCGGAGGTGCGGTCGCGTCGCAAGTCGGCCAGCAGCCTGGCGAGGGGGTGCGACCGGTCGATATCGGCCTCGCGGTACGTCCCAAGGATGATCAAGGCCGACCGCTCCGGCGAACGGGCGATGTGTCGCAGCAGCAGCAGCGTCGGCTCGTCCGCCCAATGCAGGTCGTCGAGGATGAGGACGAGAGGCGATGAGCGTGAGGCCGCAGCCAGAAACGAAGCCACCGCCCCGAAGAGCTGGTAGCGGTCGCCCTCCGGACTAGCCGTGGCAAGCTCTGGTAGGTTCGGGAGATGTTCGGCCAGCTCCGGCACGAGCCGGACCAGCGTTGCACCTTCTCCGCTCACCTGCTCCCACAGCTCGTCTGGCGGGCACACGCCGACGAAGTGGCGGAGCGCCTCTACGAACGGTTGATAAGTGACGAGCGCAGTCTCGTCACAGTGGCCGAAGAGAACCGTCGCGCCTTCGGCGTGAGCGGCGCGCGCGAACTCGAGGGCGAGGCTCGTCTTACCGATGCCTGGATCGCCCGCCAGCAGAAGGAGTTGGCGTTGGCCGGCCCGGGCCCGCTCCCAGAGCTGCCGTAGCAGTTGCAATTCGCGTCCGCGGGCGACGAAGGCCGCGTGTTTGCTGGCTTCGATGAGCGGTGGCAAAGGAAGCCCGCCCTCTCGGCCTGCCGAGGGCTCCCAACAGACTTCGCAGACGGGAAGCGGTGTAGAGATTCCCTTAAGCGACCGTGGCCCAAGCTCGCGGAAGGTGTAGCCGCCTCGCGAGCCGACGAGGCTACGGACGAGCTCCGACGCGAGGATCTGGCCGCCCTCTGCACTATCGCAGAGGCGCTTGGCGATGTTCACAGGCGTGCCGAAATAGTCCTCTTCGTCGTGGATCGGCTCGCCCACGTTCAGGCCGACGCGGACGCGGAGCTGATGGTCCGCTTGCGTGCGGCCATTGTGCCGGTGCACGGTCTGCTGCATCGCGGTGGCGCAGCCAAGGGCATCAAGCGC
>JADFNZ010000012.1 GCA_022563135.1 Chloroflexota bacterium
AGCACGGCGCCGAAGTCGGTCGCTCGATCCGTCGCCCGCGCGAGTGCGCCGTCGAGCAGGTCGAGGGCGCTCGCGCCCAGCATGACGAAGCCCGCCGGCAAGAAGTCGCCGCGCGCCGCGAGCGCCCCCGCCCCGACGTTGCCGGCGAAGCCGAGGATCGAGACGTGGTTCGGCGTGAGCCCGGTGCGCGCGAGCACCGCCACGATCGGATCGGTGACGCGCCGGGGAACGCGGTGGGGCAGCAGCGTGAACGGCCGGAAGCGCGACATCGCCCTACCCGGCCGGTACCGACGCGCGCCGCCGGCTCGCCAAGCTGCGTTCATGGAGGAGCCGTTCATAGTAGGAGAGCACCTGCTGGGAGACGCGTGGCCAGCTATACAGCTCCGCGTGGCGGCGCCCCCGCTTCGCCATCCGCCGGCGGAGCGCCGGTTGGTCCAGGAGACGCAGCAGCACTTCAGCGAGCGGCTCGCTCTCCTCGGGAGCCACAAGCAGCCCCTCCACCTCGTGCGTCAGGACGCCGGCGTACCCTTCGATGTTCGTGGCCACGATCGGCAGACCCGCGGCCATCGCCTCCAGCAGCACGATGCCCTGGCTCTCGAAGCCGGTCGCCGGCGCGCAGAAGACGTCCGCGCTGTGGTGATAGCGCGAAAGTTCGTCGTCGGGGATATCGCTCCGAAACTCGACGTCCCGCAGCCGCAGCGAACGGGCGAGCCGCTGATAGCGGTCGAACTTGCCGGCGCCGACGACGATGAGGCGGGTCTCCGGGCGCTGCCGCTTCACCTGCGCGAACGCCGGGATGAGGTAGTCGAGACCCTTGCGCTTCTCCGGGCGGCCGACGAAGAGGATGTTCAGCTTGCCGTCGCGAAACTCGGCTATCGGCTCGGCCGGCGCCGAGAAGCGCTCGACGTCCACGCCGTTCGGGATGATATTGTAGTAGCCCGGAAAGTAGCGCTCCACGAAGTGGGACGTCGCCGGCGAGACGGCGATCTTGCCGTCCAGGCGGCGGAACCAGCGTCGCACGTGCCTCCGGCCCCACGAGTAGAGGAACTGGCGCTTCTCGCGGCTGGCGTGGAACGTTCCCACGTTCACCGCTTCCGAATAGCGCAGGAAGTGGATCGGCAGCAGCGGCATCAGCGGCTCGTGCACGTGAACGACGTCAAACTGCTCCGCGGCGAGGATCCGGCGCACGCGCGGCGCGAGGGTGAGCGAGAGTGAGATGCGCGCGACCGACCCGCTGGCGGGCACACTCAGCGGCCGCTTTCCGACCGTGAGGACGCCCTCGTCGTTCACCGGGCGGGACGAAGGCGCGATGATCCGCACGTCGTGGCCGCGCGCGACGAACTGGTCGCGCAGTTGGGCGCAGTGACTGTTCACGCCGCCAGGCACAGTCCAATCGTACGGCGAGACGAGAGCGATCTTCATGATCGCACCCGGCGAAAGAAGCTGCTGATGGTGGGCAGCCAGCCCATCTTGCGCGGCGTCACGCGGATGCCGCGCCACTGCTGCTGGATCACCCGTCGCAGCCCCAGCTCCCGAAGCGACGGATAGCGGCCATCCTCGGCACGAGTCTTTCCGGACTCGATCGCCGTTCGCAGCTCGCCAGCCGTCGTACCCTCGAACACGGTGCGGGCGGAGCCAATCGCCTCGAGGAAGTGGGCGTCGCTGCCGCCTAGCTCCGGCAGGTGGTAGCGCTCGCGGTTGAGTCGTCGCGCCTTCTTGCGCGTGACGCGCGCCGCTAGGCTCTGGCCGAACTCCATCCCGTCGAACGGCACGCTGCCGTCGCCGTCGCGCAGGATCCGTTCGATGGTGCGCTGCCCTACGCTCCGGGTTAGCCAGCTCATCGGGTGTGGGATGACGCACAGCCCGCCCTGCCGATGCACCGCCTCCAGCGTCGACTCGAGCGGCTTCAGGCTGGCGACCGGCTCCTCGATGAAGAGGGCCAGCAGGTGGCCTTCCAGCGTCGTTACCTCCTCCGCGAGAATCACCTCGAACCGGTAGCGGCCCCGCGACCACGCCTCGCGCGCGGCCATGGCCGCGCCCAGATCGTCGTGCTCGGCGATGGCGATGAGCGAGAGGTCCGTCTGCTCTTCAACGTACGCGAGGAGCTCCGGGATCTCGGCCATGCCGTCTCCCAGGGCCGTGTGGATGTGCAGATCAGCGGTACCCACGGTTGCTCGGCCCTAGTGTACCGCACCTGGCCGCGCGGACGGCGCAGCGTGCGCTTCCCAGATCGCCTCCAGCACCGCCCACTGGCCCGGGTCGGAGCGGATCTGCTCCGCCAGAAGCGCCAGCACGCGTTCAGCGTTTGCCTTCAGGTCGGCCTCGCGGTCTCCCGTGCGGATCAGCTCCAGCGGCGGGCCGATGCGGACGCGAAGGCGATAGCCCGGGGTGCGCCAGGACCTGGCGAGGATGAGGTCTGCGCCCGTCCGGAGGGCGAGATCGATTCCGCCCAGCGGGATACGCGCCTCCGCTCCGCAGAACTGCATCGGCGTACCAGTCCCGCCGACGTCGCGGTCGATGAGTATCGCTACCAGTCCGCCGCTTCTGATGTGCCGGAGCACCTCCTTAATGCCGCCGACCGTCGAGGTGCGGTACTTGTGGCCGTGCTGCGAGCGGAGTTGGTTCGTGAAATCGGAGAGCGCCTGCGGCTCCAGGGGCTCGGTCAGGACCATGACGAAGACGCCGTAGGCCGCGATCCCCTGGACGGCCATCTCCGGACTGCCAAAGTGGGCACCGACGACGATACCGCCTCGGCCAGAATCACGGGCGTCCTTCAGGTACTCTACTCCCTTAATGTCCAGCTTCTCCTTGGCGTAACGTTGCAGATCTATGTAGGGGTTGTGGAACAGATCCGCGTAGTAGCGCGTCACGTTGCGGAAGACCTCACGCGTGGCCCGCCGCACCTCTTGTTCGGTCGCTTCTGCGCCCATCACCTGGCGCATGTTCGCGGTCACCGCTCGCCGCGCGGCAGGCCGGGCGAGATAGGAAGCGTTGCCGACGACCCGCGCGATGCCGTAGAGGATAGGGATGGGCAGCCGGCCCAGCAGCAGGTAGGCGAGGCGGAGGGCGTAGTACTTCCACATGACGGCTCGCGACTACGCCAGCGCAGCCTCCTCCGCACGCTCCGCCGCTTCGGGCCACGCCGGATGGAAGATATACCACTGCTCCGGATGTTCTCGAATGAACGGCTCCAGCGCCCGCACGATGAGCTGCGTCAGCGCTCGCACGTCATGCTCCTCATCGCCCGTCGGCTCGAATCGCGCGCCGCGGACGTCCACGTGGGGCCGGATCAGCGTATCGCGTTCGGGCCCGCGCACGACCATCGCCGGCACCACGCGTGCGCCGGTGCGCAGCGCGATGCGCGCGGGCACGGAGGAGAACTGCGCCGGCGCCCCGAGGAAGTCGACGGTGATCTCCTCGCCGGGCCTGGGCGTGTCGATCAGCATCGCCAGCATCTCGCCGCGCTTCAGCGCGCGAAACACGCTGGGCCCCACGCGCTCCATCGGGATCACTTTCATCCCCAGCCGTTCGCGTGAGCCGTGGACGAGTTCGTCCATCTTCGCATAGCCATAGCTGTCCGCGATGGCGTTGATCGGATAGCCGTAGGTCGCCAGGGAGGCCGCTCCCAGGTCCCAACTGCCGAAGTGCATGGTGACGATGAGCACGCCCCGGCCGGAGTCTGCGACCTCGTCCAGCTCCGTCCAGTTGGAGAAGACCAGGCGACGCCGCACCTCCTCGCGGGTGATGACAGGAAAGTGAATGAAGTCGACCACAAACTTGGCGAAGCTGCGAAAGGCCCGGCGGGCGACGGCGTCCACCGCCCGCCGATCGTTCGTCTCCAGCACGCGCGCGAAATTCTCGTTGAGCGCCCGTCGCTGCCGGCGGAAGAAGTAGTAGCAAACCTCCGCCACCGCGGCGGCTACGCGGTAGCCGAGCCAGAGAGGGAGCGGACGCATCACCAGAATGGTGAGGCGGAAGAGCCAGTAGACGACCACTTATCCGCCTGTAACGAACGCCTCCACCATCTGCCGCGCTTCGTCGTCCCGGTACTGCGTCGGCGGCGACTTCATGAAGTACGCGGCGGGGCCGGTGAGAGCGCCGGATATGCCCCGATCAAGTGCCAGCTTGCAGCAGCGGATCGCGTCGATCACCACGCCGGCCGAGTTCGGGCTGTCCCACACCTCCAGCTTGAGCTCCACGTTGAGGGGCACGTTCCCGAAGGTTGTGCCCTCCATGCGAATGTAGGCCCACTTGCGGTCTGACAGCCAGGGCACGTAATCGCTTGGCCCCACGTGGATGTCGCCCTCGGGCATCTCGTAGTTGAGCTCGGAGGCGACGGCGTTCGTCTTGGAGATCTTCTTCGAGATCAGACGCTCGCGCTCCAGCATGTTGAGGAAGTCCGTGTTGCCACCGAAGTTGAGCTGGTACGTGCGGTCCAGCCGCACGCCCCGGTCCCGGAAAAGCCTCGTTAGGATACGATGGATGATCGTCGAGCCGACCTGCGACTTGATGTCATCGCCGACGATCGGCAGGTTGCGGTCCTCGAAGCGCTGCTGCCAGTACGGCTCGCGCGCAATGAAGACCGGGATGCAGTTGATGAAGGAGCAGCCGGCCGCCAGCACCTGCTCCACGTACCACTTCGTCGCCTCTTCCGACCCCACCGGCAGGTAGTTGATCACCACGTGGGTCTCAGTCTCCCGCAGGATGCGGACGATGTCTTTCGTGGGGCCGGGGGCCTTGTGGATCACCTCCTTGAGGTACTTGCCGAGGCCATCATGGGTCATGCCGCGGCTAACGCGGACGCCCGTCTGCGGCACCTCTGAGAACTGGAACGTGTTGTTCGGCGGGACAAAGATCGCCTCCGCGATGTCCTTACCCACCTTGTTGACATCGATGTCGAAGGCGGCGACGAAGTTCACATCGCGAATGTGGTACCCGCCAAGGTCGACGTGCATCAGGCCGGGGATATCCTCATCCTCTTTGGCGTCGCGATAGAAATACACGCCCTGCACGAGCGACGAGGCGCAGTTGCCCAGACCGATGATAGCGACGTTGATGGGACCTTGGCTCTTCTTCTTCGCCATGTTCACCTCCTGCTTGCCTCGCTCCGCCGTCTCACCGGTCTGGACCGGGAACAGCTCCTCTGCCGACAGCGCCAGCGCCTCGCTGACGGACCGCTTGAACCGCGCACTAGGCCTGACGGCGCCGGACTTGATCTTTGACACGTACGCTTCGCTAAAGCGTTGTCCCCGCTTGCGGAGCTGCGCCAGAAGCCAGCGCTGCGTGTGGCCACGCTGCTCCAGAATCTCAAACAGTCTGAACGCCGGCATCGCACGCCACCCCGCTTCCCATGTTCCAGCCCCGCGGCCAGTACCCTTCTTCGGTCAAGTTTTCTTTCCGAAGAGAGTGTACACGGCACCATCCACGCCGTCAAGGAGTTAAGATTTCTTTACTTTATGAGAGGTTTGGCGCGCCGTGTCCGGCCCGCTGAACTGCGAACTTGTGAATGTAAGAAAGGGGGGCGGCTCGCACCGCCCCCTAAGGTCAGATGGAAATTGGCCGGACCGGCTCTTAGCTACTCTTGCCGATGCGGTACATCTGCGTCCCGCATTGCGGGCACTTGCCGCGCGTGGCAGGCTTGCCATTCTTCATGGTGACCTGCTCGGCATTCTGCATCTCCCGCTTGTCCCGGCACTTCAGGCAGTAGGCTTGCATCTCGTGGCACCTCCGTTCCTTGCCTTGCTGTGTGGCGCGCTCCTCACGCTGTCCTACCAGGGAACCCCGCCAACTCGCGACTCGTATCCGATGTAGCCACGGCCGGTGTAGATTCGTAGCTTATCATAGCCATTTTCTGCTTCGTGTCAAGCGATTCTGAATAGGAATTGCGCATGATGTTTTACAGCGGGGCGAAGACTTTCTCCGGGCGCCAGCAGTCATCGCCCTGATAACGCAGGATGGCGAGCAGCTCTCCCTCCAGAGAATACGCCCGACAGCGGGTGTCCGGAGAGAGCGCTCGAAGCGCCGGTTCGAGCGCGAACGCCCTGCCGCATCGCACGTCCAGCGTGCGCTCCTTGCCCAGCAGAACCGCGTACCACGACTCCAGCACCCGGTCGGCGGCCAGCAGATGCTCCTCCCATTCGCCCCGCTCCGCCGATTCCTCAAGCTGGGCGATCCCCACCGCGTCGCGCAGGCTGAAGGGGCCGCTGCGAAGGCGCGTGAGCCGGACGAGATGGCCCCCGCAGCCCAGCAGCCGGCCGAGGTCGTCGGCCAGCGTGCGCACGTAGGCGCCGCGCCCGCACTCAAGCTCGATCTCGACATCCGTTCCGGCAACGCCCAGGAGCTCCAGCCGGTGGATGGTGACCGTACGCGCCTCGCGGGGAACGGTCTTGCCCGCGCGCGCGTAGCTATACAGCGGCCTCCCTTCGTGCTTCAGCGCGCTGTACATGGGCGGTAGCTGCTGGATCTCGCCGACGAAGGTGCGCAGCGCGTTACGTAGCGCCTGTTCCGTCACGCCGGACGGGTCGCCGGAAGAGACGACGGCGCCTTCGCTGTCGTACGTGTCGGTCGCTGCGCCAAGACGGACGGTGGCGCGGTAGCTCTTCGGCGCGTCGACGATGTATTCGACGAGGCGGGTCGCGCTGCCCAGCAAGATGGGAAGCACGCCATCCGCGATCGGATCGAGCGTGCCGGCGTGCCCTACGCGCCGGACGCCGCTCAGCCGGCGCACGAGCGAGACGACGGAAAAGGAGGTCACCCCCGCGGGCTTGTTGACGTTGATCACCCCGGCCGCAGGCTTCACTACTGTGCGTGGCCTTCCGCTGCCTCCTCGAGCAGCGAGAGGATGCGCGCCCCCTGCGCCAGCGAGTCGTCCTTGATGAAGGTCAGCTCTGGGACGCGCCTCATCGTCAGGCGGCTGCGGAGCTCGCGATGGAGGAAGCGGCTGGCAGCGCTGAGCGCCTGGAGCGTGGCGGCCTTCTCCTCGTCGCTGCCGAGCACGCTGACGAAGACCTTCGCCCTCCGAAGGTCAGGAGAGACGTCTACCTCGGTGATCGTGACGATGCCGCTAATGCGAGGGTCCTTCACCTCGCGGCGCAGCAGCTCGCTGATGACCTGCTGCAGGAGGCCGTTGACTCGCTCCGTTCTTCGCGTCATGGCGGGGCTCCGAAGAGAAGGGGGGTCAGCGCTGGCGTTCGCGGCGGTAGAACTCCACGACATCGCCTTCGTGGAAATCGGTCACGCCCTCAAGCATGAGGCCGCACTCGAAGCCGGTCTGAACTTCCCGCACGTCCTCCTGGAAACGGCGGAGACTGGAGACCTTCGTGTCGGCGATCTGCTCGTCGTCCCGCATGAGCCGCACGAGGTCGCTCGCCGTGGCGACACCGTCTCGGACGTAGCAGCCTGCCACCTGGCCCCGGCGGCGCAACTGGAAGACCTGGCGCACCTCAATGTGGCCCGTGACGACGTCCACGTAGATGGGATCCAACATTCCTTTGAGCGCCTTCTCCACATCTTCCGTCACCTTGTAGATGACATCGTACCGGCGCAGGTCCACCGACTCCTGCTCCACGAGGCGCTCGGCGCCCGGCTCAATCTGCGTATTGAAGCTGATGATGATGCCCTTCGAGGCGATAGCGAGCATGACGTCCGATTCCGTCACAGAACCTGGGCCGACGTGAATAACCTTGACGCGCACTTCCTGGGTGCTCAACCGTTCCAGCGACTGGCGAATCGGCTCGATGCTTCCCTGCACGTCCGTCTTGAGGATCAGGTTAAGCTCCTTCACCTTGCCCTCGCTGATCGCGCCATACAGCGTGTCCAGCGTCACGCGGGGCCGAATGTGGAGCGAGGCCGCCTCTTCCTCACGCAGCCGCCGGATGACGGCGTGGCGGGCCGTCTTGTCGTCGCTCACCACCTTGAGCGTATCGCCGGCTTGGGGCACCTCTTGCAGGCCGAGCACCACCACCGGCTCGCCCGGGCCGGCAGACTTGACGCGCTGCCCGTGCTCATTGAACATCGCCTTCGTCCGGCCCCACGTCTTCTCCACGAGCACGACATCGCCTACTCGCAGCGTCCCGTTTTGCACCAGCACCGTGGCGGTGGGGCCACGCGTACGATCCATCTCTGCCTCGATCACGGTGCCGCTGGCCGGCCGGTCCGGGTTCGCTCGCAGCTCAAGCACCTCCGCCGCGACCAGGATGTTCTCCAGCAGCGTGTCGACGCCTTCGCCGGTCTTTGCCGACACCGGCACGCAGATCACGTCGCCGCCGTACTCCTCGATATTGAGCTCGTGTTCGGCGAGCTGCTGCTTCACGCGGTCCGGGTTCGCGTCCGGCAGGTCTGTCTTTGTGATCGCCACGACGATCGGCACGCCCGCCGCCCGCGCGTGATCGATCGCTTCCAGCGTCTGCGGCATGATGCCGTCGTCGGCGGCGATGACGAGCACCGCAAGGTCCGTCACCTGAGCACCGCGGGCGCGCATGGCCGTGAACGCTTCATGGCCGGGCGTGTCTAGGAACGCTATGTGGTGGCCGTTCACCTCCACCTGGTACGCTCCAATATGCTGCGTGATGCCACCGGCCTCGCGCTCGGTCACAGTCGTCTGACGGATCCGGTCGAGCAGGCTCGTCTTGCCGTGGTCGACGTGGCCCAGGACGGTGACGACAGGCGGCTTGGGCTGAAGCGTCGCCGGGTCTACCGCTTCTTCCTCGACCGCTGCCTTGGGCGCTTCCGCGGCTGACTCCTCCGCCGCCTCTTCGGCGGCGGCCTCCGCCGGCTCGAAGCCGAGATCGTGGGCGACGATCGCGGCGGTATCATAGTCGATGCTCTGGTTGATCGTGGCCATGACGCCGTTCTTCATGAGGTCTTTGATCACCTCAACCGGAGACGTGCGGAGTAGATCGCCCAGCTCCTTCACCGTCAGGATCTTAGGCAGCTCCACGGTCGGCGCGCTCTTCGCCGCTGGCGCCGGCTTGTTGGCGGGGGCCGTTGTCTGTTCGTGCTGTGTCGTCATAAGCTCGCTAAACTACGCCGTACTCCCAACGGCCGCGAATCGCTCAGCATAGCGCCGGAGCTCCCGCTGATCGGCTTCGGAGACGCTGGTACGCAGCGCTCGGCCCAGCCGGTCGCGTCGCAGCGCCTCTGCCCAACATTCTGCGCGTTCGCACACGTACGCGCCACGCCCGTCCAGCTTACCGGACGGATCGGGCGCTACGGTTCCCTCAGGCGTGCGCACGACGCGCACGAACTGCCGCTTGCCACCGGTGGTGCGGCAGCCGACGCAGGTGCGCTGAGGCACGTGCTTCGTTCGGATCACGCGGAACCCTCGCTAGCGAATAATGTATTCAACGTCGCCGTCATCCTCTTCCACTACCACGCGCTTCGATCGCTTCTGCCTCTTCACCTTCGCTGCTTCTCCAGCGGCAGGACCACCCTTCTTCGGACCCTTACCCTGCACTGGTTCCTCGTCGCGCGGGCCGGGCAGAACCTCTTCGGCGAAGCGAACGTGGGGCGTCGCCGGTCCGGCTGCGGCGGCCTCGACCGGCACCGCAGCGGCGTCATCAGTCGCCGGCGCATCGGCCACAGCGACTGCTTCCTCTTCGGCTGTAGCGCCTCCTCCTTAGTGGCGAGCACAGCCTCCTCTTCCGGCGTGAGTACCTTCTCCCCGACGGCTGCCGGAGCAGGCTCCGCAGCCGCCGCTTCCTCTGCAGGCGCAGCCTCTGCCGGCGCTGGCTCGGCCGCGGCCTCTTCCAGCGCTTTCAGCTCCTCCGGCGATAGGCTGGCCAGGTACTCTTCGTGGACCGTTTGGCTCTTGATATCGATGCGCATCCCGGTTAGCTTTGCTGCCAGGCGCGCGTTCTGGCCCTCCTTGCCGATAGCGAGCGAGAGTTGCACGTCCGGCACCACCACGTACGCCGTGTTCGTCTCCACATCGATGCGCGTGTCGATAACTTGGGCCGGACTGAGCGCGTGGGCGGCGAATCGCGACGGCTCCGGATCCCAGAGCACCACATCGATGCGCTCTCCGTTCAGCTCGTTGACGATGTTCTGAATGCGCAGGGCGCGCAGTCCCACGCAGGCGCCCACGGGGTCGATACCGTCTTGCGTCGACCAGACGGACACCTTGCTTCGATACCCGGCCTCCCGGGCGATCGCCTTGATCTCGACGATGCCCTTGAAGATCTCCGGCACCTCCAGCTCAAAGAGCCGGCGAATCAGGTGTTTGTTCGAGCGGGAGACGATCACCTGCGGCCCTTTCGCCGCCTTGTACACCTCCAGCACATAGCACTTCACCCGCTGCCCGGGGCGGTAGTGCTCGCCGCGCACCTGCTCCGCGGTGGGCAACAGCGCCTCCGCTTTCCCCATATCGATAATGACGTTGCGCCCTTCCATGCGCACGACCTCACCGGAGACGATATCGCCCTCGCGGCCGGAGTACTCTTCGTAGACCACCTCCCGTTCCGCCTCGCGCAGCCGCTGCAGCACCACCTGCTTCGCCGTCTGCGCCGCGATGCGCCCGGCGTTCTCCGGCATCACCTCGGTATCGAAGTTGTCGCCCAGCGTGGCGTCCAGCTTCAGCTTCTTCGCTTCGTCGAGCGTCATCTCCGCCTCGCCGTCCTCCACCTCCTCCACAACCGTCCGGCGGGTGAAGACGCGGGTGATGCCGGTCTCCTGGTCGATCTTCACGACCACGTTGCTCGTGGCCAGGTTGTCCTTCTTGTACGCAGAGGCGAGCGCCGCCTCCACCGCCTCAAAGACGACGTCCTTGGGTAAGTTCTTCTCCGCGGCGAGCTGGGTGATGGCGACGATGAAGTCGTTTTTCACTGTGTTCTGCACCTCCACACGGGGAGCGTCCTGTTCCACTTGAACAAAGAAGTGGGCCGAGCCCACTTCTTTAGAAGTGCTGTGACTACACCTACTATATCACGCGCAACGGAGGGCATCAAGCGGATGTAGTGTGTCAGGACACAAGTTTCTCCTACTCCACAATAGAGCGCACCCGGTCAACGTCGTTACGTGGCTCCACCGTCCTCACCCGGCCAGGCGAACTTCAGCGTCTCCGAGTTCGAGAGGCCCTGCTCCACCAGCGCAGCTACGTCGAGCGCTCCCTCCGCCTCCTCGACCTGGCCGATGCTGCTGCGGGTCGCCGGGTTGCGCGGCACGAAGAGGGTGCAACAGTCCTGGTCCGGCTCGATCGACGTCTCGTACGTGCCGAGCGTGCGCGCCTCGCTGATGATCTCCTCCTTATCGCGGCCCACCAGCGGCCGTAGCACGGGCAGCGTCGTCGCCTGATCGATCGTCGCCATGTTGGAGAGCGTCTGCGAGGAGACCTGGCCGAGGCTCTCGCCCGTCACCAGCGCCTCGGCGTGCTCCCGCTCGGCGATCACCTGGGCGATGCGCAGCATGAAGCGCCGGTAGAGCACGACGCGTAGCGGCGGCGGGCAGGCGGCGACGATCTGGTGCTGGACGTCGCCGAACGAGACGACGTGCAGCCGGCTCTGGTATTGCCACTGCGTCAGGTACCGCGTCAGGGCGATCGCCTTGTCGCGCGACGAGGCGTCCAGGTACGGAAACGACTGGAAGTGGACGAACGTGACCTGGCAGCCGCGGCTCATCGTCCGCCACGCCGCGACAGGCGAGTCGATGCCGCCCGAGAGGAGCGCGACGACACGGCCGCTCACGCCCACCGGCAGCCCGCCCGGCCCCTCGACGCGCTCCGTGTGGAGATACGCCCCGCCGGGCATGATCTCGACCTGAAACTCCGCCTCTGGGTGCGACAGGTCGACGCGCGCGCCGGAGGCGGCCTTCACCGCCGCGCCGATGCTCCGCTCCATCTCCTGCGAGGTGCCGGGGTAGCGCTTGTCGCTGCGCTGGACGGTGATGCGAAAGCTCTCGAAGTCGCGCTCCGACGCCATCCGCAGCACGCCTTCGCGGATCGCGTCCTCGTCCCACGGCACGACGTCGCAGAGCGAGAAGTTGCGCAGGCCGAAGACCCGCCGGAGGCGCTCGCGCATCTCCGGCCAATCGAGGTTCGCGCGCGGCGTAATGAGGATGCGATTCGGGCCCCACTCCACGTCGCGCACGGCCAGGCCGCGCGTCGCGGTGCGGATGTTGCGCCCGAGCTGCCGCACGAAGAAGGGCCGGTTCCGCTTCTTGAGCGTGACCTCGCCCAGGCGAACCACCACCGCCCGTTCGCCGGCGTGCTCGGTGCCCAGAAGCGCCTTCCGTTCCGTCGCCTGCGTCATCGCCCCTCACGATAGCAGATGGGCGGAACATATTCGGCTAAGCACGGCCTGGGAACCGCGCGCCTCGCAGGGGTGTACTAGAATGAAGGCATCCTGCCGAGAGGAAGGCGGATCGTGCGGTCGATACTACGTGCCCTTCGACAAGAGATTGGCGCATGGCAGCCGCTCCCAGTCGCGGCGGCGGCGGCCTCAGGCGCGCTCTTCGTCGCCACGATCGGCGGACTGGCGCTCCTAGGCGTCCTGCTCCTGCGCGGCGGCGATGGCGAGCCACTAGCACAGGGCATCGCTGCGACGGAAACGTCGGGCGCGCTCTCGCCGCCCGCATCCATCGACAGCGGCGGGCCACTTTCGCCTCCCGCATCGATCGACCGCGAGCCGACGCCGCTGCCGACGCTGGCGCCGACGGACGGCATCCTCATCTACCGGCGCGGCACGGACCTCTGGGTCGCCTCGCTCGACGGCGGCGTGTCGCTCCCTCCGCGCGCGATCACCACGGACAGCCTTGGCGCGGGCTACGCCGGCTACGTCCGGCGCGATGACGGCGAGATCGATCTCTACTACGTGGAGCAGTTGACGGACGAGAGCATCGATCGAGATAGATACGTGGCCGACTTCGGCCTATATCGGACCACACTTCACGGCACGATCGCGACACAATTACTTCGTTTCGAAGGCCGACCGGTCGGAGGATTCCTGCCTACAAATGCAGAGGTATCTCCCAATGGCGATTTCGTTGCCTTCGCTGAGTTCGGAGGGCTCTCCCTACTCGACTTGTCAACGGGCGATACGAGGCGGCTGCTTGATAACGTCAGTTGCCTTGAAACGCACCATTCCTGTTACGGATTTTACCTACCGAACTGGAACCCGGCCGGAACACTTCTCACGTCAAAGCAGATCTTCTATGAAGGCGCCACGGAAGTGATTCTTGACCCATATGTAGAACCGATCATTCTCATCGAGCCTAAGAAGGGTGGCCTACGAGCCGATTGGTCACCCGGCGGTGACCGCGTCTGCTTAAATGAGGGCTCCGCCTACGGCGACGGTATGACGTACGTGTTCGACATCCAAGACGGATCGATCCAAGAGATTACGGCCGTCCTAAAGCCGTTTGCGGGCGATTACCCACTCGCGCGATCGAGCGGCTGTGCCTGGTCTGACGATGGTAACATCACCCTGGCCATAGAAATCGCCGGCGAGCTGGACGGCGCGCGCATCGCGGTCCTACGTAGCGACTACACCGTCTCGGCCACCAGCCGTCCTATCGCAAACTTCTACAGGCTGGCTGGCTGGTTGCCGAACGGCAGCGTCATCTTCCAAACTTGGAACCAACACAATGGGGAAAGGACCGCATCCGCCTACTCGCCGGAATCTGGCGAGTTTACGCGCCTTCCACTCGATATCTCATGGGTGTTCGGCGTAATACCGTAACGGCCCCACCTACTCCATAAGCCTCCTGTAGAGCGTGGGGAGGCGGCTGGGCAGCGCCTCGATGTCGCCGAGAACGGCGTAGGGGCGCCGCTTGCCGCGCCCTGCTAGTGTTATTGCTGCGAACCATGAAATACGATCCTCAACTTCACCACCGACGATCAATCCGTCAATCCGTCTCTCCGAGTATGATTATTCTCAGCCTGGGGCATATTTCGTCAGCATCTGTACCTACGACCGGGAGCTCTCCCTAAAAGCCGAACAGGTGAAGGAAATTATGCGTTCGGCGTGGGATAGCCTGCCCGTGCGCTTTCCCCATGTGATGCTAGATGAATTCGTGACGATGCCGAACCACATCCACGGCATTATCATCTTGGCGCCCACAGCAGGGGCACCGCTGGGTAGGGGCGCAGCGAGCAGCGCCCCTACGTTGGGCCGGGTTGTTCGAGCGTTCAAGTCCCTTTCCGCCAGAGAGGCGAACAGGATCATGAAGAGGATTGAGCGACCGTTTTGGCAGCGAAATTATTACGAACGCATCATTCGGGACGAGGATGACCTGAACATCATCCGGCAGTACACCAGGGACAACCCACTGAAATGGGACCAGGATCCTGATAACCCAGCCAATCGGTAGCTGGGGAGCGGCACATCAAGCTTGATGCTTGTTCCGCCTCTACTCCGTCAGCCTGCGGTACAGCGTGGGGAGGCGGCTGGGCAGCGCCTCGATGTCCGCCAGCACCTCGTAGCCCATGTCCTCGCACATCTGGCCCAGGTAGTCGTGCCCCTCCTTGTCGACGGTGAGGCAGAAGGGCGTGATCCCCTTGCGCCGCGCCTCCACCAGCGCCTGCTTGGTGTCGTGGATCGCGTACTCCTTCTCCGTGCGGTCGCGCCCGTAGCCGTGGTCCTGCGGGCGGCCGTCGGAGACGAGAAAGAGGATCTTCACCTTGGCGTCGTGGCCTTCCAGCTTGGCGGTGGCGTGGCGGATCGCCGGCCCCATGCGCGTCGAGCGGATAGGCGCCACCTTGTCGATGCGGGCGACAACGTGGTCTGAGAAAGGCTCGTCCAGGTCCTTGATGACGTAGAACTCCACGTTCTCCCGGCCGTAGCCTGAGAAGCCGTAGATGCCGTAGGTATCGCCGATCGTCTCCAGCGCCTTGATCAGGAGGACGGTGCTCTCCTTCTCCAGGTCGATGATGCGCTTGGGTGGCGCAACGGCCTGTTGGGCGCGGCGCTGGGCCAGCCACTGGAAGTAGCGGCGAGGGTCGTAGTCGAAGTCCGGCTCATCGTGGTACCGTTGCTTACGCTTCTCGATCTCCTCGTCGGTCGAGGCGCTCATGTCCAGCAAGAAGGCGACGGCGACGTCGCGCTCCACCTTGTTGCGTCGCCAGTAGATCTTGTCGGTGTGGACGTTGCCGGCCCGCTTCTCCACCAGATAGTCGATCGCCAGGTCCAGGTCGAAATCTTCGCCGTCGTGGAGGCGTTTGATCTTGCGGAAGAGCTCCGGCCGTAGCAGCTCGAACTGGCGAACCGTCTCCGCTACCAGGGGCGCGTGCTCCCGCAACGTCCGCTCGAAGAACTCCGACGTCCCCTCCTCCAGCGGCCGCTCGCGAACGCAGCACCAGCGGGGCTTGTAGTCCGCGGCGCGGAAGTCCCACTCGTCGTAGAAGTAGGCCTTCACCTCCTGGGGCAGCTCGCTCTCGTCGTCGCTGACGGCCTCGGCCAGCGGCGTGCCGTCCTGGGGCGGCGCCTTCTGGTCGGGGATAGGCGTGCCCGCTTCCTTCTCCAGGTTGGTGAGGAAGAGGCCGACGGTCGAGGCCAGGTCGCCTTCCGCCATGCCGCTGACGTTGATCTCGACGCTCTTCTCCAGCAGCTCCTGGAGCTGCTCCGCCGTCAGCGGCGACAGACCTCCGGGGGCCTGTTCCCCCTCCTTCAGCCGCAGGCGCATAAGGAGCTGCACCAGCTCCGGCTTGAAGTCGCCCCGGAAGTCGACGGGCCGCGGGCTCTCGTATGGCGTCTCCTCACCTTCCGGCAGCATCGACAGGTCAGCCTCGGCGCCCGCGGAGGGCGTCGAGAGCGACACCTCGAGGGCATCCTCCGCCAGATCCTCCCAGTCGAGCGCCTCGAGCAGCTCTGGTGGCAGGTTGGCGAGACGGGAGGCGAGGTCGTAGAGGAGCAGCGCGCATTCGGCGGCGTCCTCCACCGTGGCGGTGGGCTGGTGCATCGTGCGCAGCAGGCGCAGCGCTTCGGCCAGCACGCCGGAGAGCTCCTGCGGCCAGACGATGGTGCGAGCGCTGTCCAGGCTGGCCCGCACCAGGTTCTCCAGCAGCGCCTGACGCAGCGGCAGCGAGCGAGGGTCCGATCGTGCCTCTAGCTCCGCCGCCTGCCGCCGCGCCCACGACCGGCGGATGCCGCAGTACTCCCGTCGCACCAGGGCGTCGATACGGGCATCTTCGACGATGGTAAAGAGATCGAGGGCGAGCCGGCGGTCGTCGAAGAGGTCGAAGAAGCGCTCCATATCGGTGAGAGACTGTCGGCGGCGAGCACGAGCGCCGGCCTCGCGCTGCTGGCGGAGCCGCTCGCGTTCGACCAGGTGGCGTCGGCGGGGGAGCACCTTCCCCTTCCGGCCGAAGCGGAACCAGAAGCTGCCGAACTCAAGGTGGGCCGCCTGGTGGGTGGAGAACACCTTGTAGACGGCGAAGTTTTGCTTCTTCTCGACGTACTCGTCCACGTACTCCGGCAGGTAGACGGTGCTGCCCTCGGTGCTGGGGCGGTCTTCAGATATCCAGCCGATGCCCTTCTCCGCCAGCTCGCTGGCCGGGTGGATCGAGATATCGGTGCCGGTCAGAGCCTTGCAGTAGAGGCGGAGGACGCTCCCTACCTGGGCCAGCTCCACACGCGAGGAGATCGTCTGGAGCACCTCCTCGCCCTTGCCCGATTCCAGGCGGAAGTACGCCTCGCCACCGGCGCGGCTGCCCTCCAGGATGCGATGGCCGGCGGCGTGCCAGCGGCGGAGCTCCTCGGGCCGCACCCGGCGCAGGACGGAGGGCGCGCTCTTCAGGAACTCCGTCGCCGCCGTCGGCGAACCGACGGCTAGCTCCTCGGCCAGGCCCAGGAGGTCGCCGTGGGCGTCGTTCGGGACGTGGCCCAGCGCCTCGGCGGCCTCGGCGAACAGGGCGAAGGCGTGGCGGCCCAGATGGTTCGCCACCTGCCCGCCCAGCGCGAGCAGCCGGCCTCGCTCACCCGGAGCGACCGGCTCCAGCAGCGACGGCCCGCGCTGGAAGAGCAGCCGCACATCGGCCCAGCTCGCGTCGGCCACGGCTGCGGCGAGGGCGAGGAACGGGGTGCGATCCTCTCGCGCCAGCTCGCCGAACAGATGGGGTGCGGCATCCAGGCAGTCCGTAGCCAGCTCGTAGGACCGCTCGGCCACGGCTTCGATGAGCGCTGTCAGTCGCGCCAGTTGCTCCATGGTCAGGAGCGGCAGCAGGTTCGGCCCGATGGCGAAGAACATCGACGCCAGGGAGATCGACTTCCATTGGCCTTGATAGAGGCGCTGGCCCAGCATCGCCCATTCCGTCATCTTGTGTTCGTTCAGGTAGGCAACGCTGCCGGGGCTGGCGTGAAAGTAGGCGCCGGCCACTACCGACGAGTGCTCGGCCAGGTCGCGACCGGCGTGCACCCAGCGACGGAACGCCGCCGGGCTGAGCGTGCGTACTACCTGAGGGCTGACGCGGAAGTACTCGGCTGCGGCCTCCCAAGAGCGTAACGAGTGGTCGGCCAGCACCAGGCCCTCCTCGACCCAGGAGCGCAGATCGCTCTCTGCGAGGCTGGGCCTCAGCTCAGCCAGCGCGCTGCGGAGCGCCTCGGGCAGCGAAGCGCTGTGATCGGCCAGCTTCCGCTCGGCGTCGTGAAGGAAGGCGTCGATGCTCATGGCGGGTGCATTGTAGCGTCTGGCGCTCGACGGGTGGAAGCGAGAGGGGGATGGCAGAGGTTGGAGGCTGGATTGCCTTCAACGAGCGATTAGCGACTAGTGACTAGCGACTCTCACATCCACCAGGCGGTGTTGTCCGGCGGGCGCTCCTGCCGCTGCGCGTCCGCCGAAGGCGGAGGGACGATTGCCGGGTCCACCTGGGGCCGCGTCGGGTCGTCGTAGTGGTGGAAGGCCACCTCGCCCGATTGCGTGTCGAGGACGGCGCAGGAGAGGCGGAAGCCGTTGCGGTGGTCGCGAGGCTCGCCGCAGGAGCCGGGGTTGACCACCAGCGCCCGCCCTACGCGCTGCGCCATGTGGTAGTGCGTGTGGCCGAGAACGATGAAGTCGGCCTCGATCTGGGCCAGCTTCTGAAGGTTGGGGCTGTTGGGGTAGAGGTACTCGTCGTGGGGGTCGAACGGGCTGCCGTGCACCAGTACCAGCTTGCGGCCGTCCAACTGCGTCTGTAACTGGTAGGACTGGCCGGCCATGTAGTCCAGCAGATCGCGCTGCACCTTGGGGCTGGAGCGGGCGCCTTCGCCCCAGGGCCCCAGCAGGACGCGTTCGTGGTTGCCGAGGATGTAGCGAGCGTCCCGCTCCCGCAGCAGTGCCAGCACTTCGTTCGAGAAGCGGAACTGATAGACGGCGTCGCCGGCGCAGAGCAGCTCATCGACCGGCCCCATCAGGTCGAGGGCGCGGCGCAGGCCCTCGGCGTTGCCGTGCACATCGGCGATGATGCCGAGCCTCATGGCCGCCGTCCACTACTGCTCTTCGATGGTGATGGACTCGATGGTGTCGCCGGGTGGCGCGTTCGGGTTGGTGGCGGGGTCGCGAGGAGTGATCTGTTCGACCACGTCCATCCCCGCAGTGACCCGACCAAAGACCGTAAAGTTGGCCGCCAGCTGGGGCTGAGGAGCATAGGTGATGAAGAACTGACTGCCCGTGGTGTTCGGGCCCGACTTGGCCATGCTGATCACGCCCGCGTCAAACTCGTGGTCGCCGTCGTCCTCGTCGGGGATGCTGTAGCCGGGGCCGCCGCTGCCAGTGCCGGTCGGGTCGCCGCCCTGGGCGACGAAGCCGGGGATCACGCGGTGGAAGGTCAGGCCATCGTAGAAGCCCTTGCAGGCCAGGAAGACGAAGTTGTTCGCCGTGATGGGCACATCACTGAAGAGCTCGAGGACGATGTCGCCTTTCTCGGTTTTGACGGTGGCGACGTAGGTCTTATTCGTGTCGATGATCTGTTCCGGGGCCGCAGAGAACTGCTTCTCGTCCGTCTTCTGGCAGGCCTTGGCAAAGGCGCCGCCGCCGTCCCCGGTTCCCTCGCCATCACCGCCACCGCACGCGGCGACGAAAATGGCGAGGGCCGAAAGGCCGAGGGCTGGGAAGAAGAACTGCTTTATCATGCTGCCTCCAAGTACTGATACTGAGGGAGAGATTCTTCGCGGAGTTCATCCTGAAACAACGTGAAGGGCTCAGGATGACGTGCGGTGAGCTCACGCCTACTCAAAGATCGCGCTCACTACTTCCTCGATGCTGCGCTGGACGTCCGGGTCGTCCGTGAGCGCCCAGACGACGGCGACCTGGCAGGCGCGCCGCGGCGCGATCCCCTGCGCGATGAGGCGGCCGGTGTAGATGAGGAGCCGGGCGCTCACTCCCTCGCTCAGGCCGTGCTCCTTCAGATTGCGCACCTTCTCCCCCAGCTTCGCCAGCTCTTCCGCCACGGCCTGGTCCACACCGCCCTCGTGCTCGATGATGCGCGCCTCGATTTCGCGAGGCGGGTGGTCGAACTCGATGGAGATGAAGCGCTGGCGGGTGCTGTGCTTCAGGTCTTTGAGGGCGCTTTGGTAGCCCGGGTTGTAGGAGATGACGAGCAAGAAGGCGTCCGCCGCCTCCAGGATCTCCCCCCGCTTCTCGATGGGCAGGATGCGGCGGTGATCGGTGAGGGGGTGGATGAGCACCGTGGTGTCCTTCCGCGCCTCCACCACTTCGTCCAGATAGCAGATGGCGCCCGCCTTCACCGCGCGAGTGAGCGGGCCATCGATCCAGCGGGTCGTCTCGCCTTCCAGCAGGTAGCGGCCCACCAGATCCGACGCCGTCAGGTCTTCGTGACAGGCGACGGTGACTAAGGGCAGCGCCTGCCTCGCCTCGCCGCCGTCGCCTGACGGAGGCTCACCTCCGCCGGCGTCCTTGATGATGGTGAGCGGCCGCCCCAGCCTCCAGGCCATGTATTCCACGAAGCGAGTCTTGCCGCAGCCGGTGGGGCCCTTGAGGAGGACGGGGA